>CAZBMT010000478.1:0-2037 GCA_964492645.1 uncultured Cyanobium sp.
TCAGCCACGACCGGGCCTTCCTCGACCGGGTCTGCAACCAGATCGTCGAGACCGAACGCGGTGTCTCCCGCACCTACCTGGGCAACTACAGCCAGCACCTGGAGCAGAAGGCCCTGGAGCGGGAGGCGGGCCAGGCGGCTTACGAGCGCCAGCAGAAGGAACTGAGCAGCCAGCAGGCCTACATCGATCGCTTCCGGGCCAGCGCAACCCGCAGCACCCAGGCCAAGAGCCGCGAGAAGCTGCTGGAGAAGGTGGAGCGGATCGAGGCGCCGCTGGAGTCGGTCAGCGGGCCGCGGTTCTCCTTCCCCCCCGCCCCGCGCTCCGGCAGGGTGGTGGCCTCGATCGAGAACCTCACCCACGGCTACGACGACCAGATCCTGTTCCTGGGGGCGAACCTGGAGGTGGAAAGGGGCGACCGGATCGCCTTCGTCGGCCCGAACGGTGCGGGCAAGTCCACCCTGCTGAGGCTGGTGATGGGCTACGAGGTCCCCCTGGAAGGTCAGGCGGGCCTGGGGGAGCACCATGTGGTGGCCGGTTACTTCGAGCAGAACCAGGCCGAAGCCCTGGATCTGACCAAATCGGTGATCGACACCCTGTTCGAGGCCGTTCCCGACTGGACCCAGACCCAGGTGCGCTCCCTGCTGGGCAGTTTCGGCTTCAGCAACGACACAGTCTTCAAGCCCGTGGCCAAGCTCAGCGGCGGCGAGAAGGCCCGGCTGGCCCTGGCCCTGATGCTGCTCACCCCCTGCAATCTGCTGGTGCTCGACGAGCCCACCAACCACCTCGACATTCCCGCCAAGCAGATGCTCGAGGAGGCCCTGATGGCCTACGAGGGCGCCGCCCTGCTGGTCTCCCACGACCGCTTCTTCATCGGCCGGGTGGCCAACCGGATCGTTGAGGTTCGCGACGGGGAGCTGGTGCTCTACCGCGGCGACTACGCCTACTACCAGGAGAAGAAACGGGAGGAGGCCGAAGAGAGCGAGCGGCTGGAGCAGGAGCGCCGCCTCGCCGCCAGACGCGAGGAACAGCGGCAGAAGCGGAAGGCCAAGGCCGCCCAGAAGGCGGGCGGCTCGTCCAGGGGGAGAGCGGCGGGCACGGCCGGCAGCTGAGGCGGCGCCGTCAGGGACGCGCCGCAAAATACAACTTCATCGTTGCCTAGGCAGGACGACTCATTTCTCTGGCGTGGCCGATTCTGTGTGCATAGGCTGACAGGGTCACCCACCCAGGAGCAGCGATGACCATCGAGAACGTCGGCACCGGCAATTGGGCCGCGGACCACGAAGAGACCGTCGGGATCGGCGATGCGATGGAGATGTACTTCGAATGCATCACCACCTGTTCCCTGGAGGACGGCGAGTGCGTCACCCGCTGTGTGGAAGAGCTGCGCGAGCGCCACTGAATTCAGGCGAGCGCCGCTGAGGCAGACGTGGCCAGGGCCTGGACGGGACAGGCCCAGCCCTCACAGGAGCGCAGGGCTAGCGCGGCCCAGGACCGGAGGCAAGGGGCAACGGACCGGAGTCAGGGGTTGAGCGGATTTCCTGACCATGGCGCAGGCCCTGTAACAGCCGCTACGTGACATCTTGAAACAGTTTGTAGCTTTGGGCCGGTCAGAAACGCCCCATCGCACAGCCCATCATGTCCGAACCCCTCGCCCTCAGCCTCGGTCAGAAATTCGAGCTGGAGCGCATGACCCGGGCCATCGACGCCACGGGCGATCCCCAGGTCCTGCGGGGTCTGGCCAAGCAGCTGCTGCAGGCCTGGCAGAGCCAGAAGGCCGCCACCCAGTGGGTCATGCGCCAGCAGCTGGGTGCCCCCGCCCGCTTCGGCGCCGAGCTCACCATGGACGCCGGCCTGCTGGACGCCCTTCGCCCCGACAGCGGCAAGGGGGGCATGGACGTCCTCTGAGAGCCGAGTTCGCGCCCCTTCCTCATCCCTGCCGCAGCTGGGCCATGTCGCCAGGGAGCGGTGGGGAGCGAGCGGGAGCTCCCTGGCGGGACGGCCGCGGGGCGCCCCTGCCAGATCGCAGGCGCTGCGGGG
>CAZBMT010000479.1:0-2030 GCA_964492645.1 uncultured Cyanobium sp.
AGATCCGTGAGCAGGTGGGTGACGACAACTTCTTCCTCTTCGGCCGCACCACCGAAGCGATCGGCCAGCTCCATGGCCACTACAGACCCTGGGAATGGATCGCCGCCGATCCCCTGCTGGCGGAAGTGTTCGACCTGATCGGAAGGGGGCACTTCAGCCAGGGGGATACGGAACGGTTCCGGCCCCTGACGGACCAGCTGCGGGGGAGCGATCCCTTCTTCGTGCTGGCCGACTTCGCGTCCTACCTGCAGGCCCAGGCCAGCGTCAGCGCCACCTGGGCCGACCGCCGCCGCTGGAATCAGATGGCCCTGCTGAACACCGCCCGCAGTGGCTTCTTCTCCTCCGATCGGGCCATCGGTGAGTACGCGGCACGCATCTGGGACGTGACCCCCTCCCCGGTGGTCATGGGGGAAGCGCCGATGCCTACGGATCCTTAACCGTCCACCAGCAAGGTGGGTGCATTCCGGAGTCCCCCATGACCTCCCCCTCCCCTGGCGCCCTGACCACCATGCGGCTTCTGGCCCAGGACAGGGAGCTGCGGACCATCGCCGCCGGGGAGGTGATCTTCCAGGCCGGTGAGGCGGGCGACTCCGTGTTCGGCATCGTCGACGGGTCGGTCCGGATCGACTGGGCCGGAGGCAGGGACAGCGAAATCCTGGGGCCCGGCAACAGCTTCGGGGTGGGGGCCCTGGTGGGCAGCCCGCATCAGCGCTTCGGCACCGCCACCGCCGTGGAGGACACGCAACTGCTGGAGCTGAACCGGGAGGAATTCCTGTTCGCCCTCCAGGAACTGCCGATGTTCGCCCTGGAGATGCTCCACGGCCTGGAGGAACGGCTGGGCCACCTGAAGCCTTCCGGCGGCGACCTCAGCCCGCCGCCCCTGGCATGAAGCGCCGCTCGTGCTGGAAGCCCTTCAGCATGCGGTTCCAGTAGATCCAGGGCAGCACGTCCTTCTTCACCACCCACATGCTCCAGCGTTCCTGGGTGGGATCGAGGGGGAAGGAGGGAACGGGCTGGGCGTCGTAGTTGAACTCGGCCATGATCACGCGGCCGTAGCCAGTGATCAGCGGGCAGCAGGCGTAGCCGTCGTAGCGGGCCGCCAGGGGCTGGCCATCGAGATGGGCCAGCAGGTTGGCCACCAGCACCGGTGCCTGGCCGCGGACCGCCGCGGCGGTCTTGGAGTTGGGCAGGGAGGAGACATCACCGAGGGAGAAGACGTTGGGATGGCGCACGTGCTGGGTGGTGAACTTGTCCACCTCCACCCAGCCGCCCGGGCCGGCCACCGCCAGGGGGCTGGTGGCCACCACATCCGGGGCCGCCATCGGCGGGGTGACGTGCAGCATGCCGAAGGGGAGCACCTCCTCCCGCACGCTGTCCCCGTCCTTGACGGCGAAGACCGCCTCCTTGCTGGCGGCGCGCACCTCGGTGAGGGTGTGCTGGTAGCGGGGCTCGATGCCACGGCGGGCCACCACCCGGCGCAGGGGTTCGGCGAAGGTGGGAATGGCGAAGATCCCCGGCGTGGCGGTGGCGTAGATCACCCGGGTGGCCGCAGCGACCTCGGGCGAGCGCTTGAAGACGTCGTCGGCCAGGTACATGATCTTCTGGGGCGCCCCGGCGCACTTGATCGGCGTGTCGGGGAAGGTGAAGATCGCATTGCCGCCACGGAAGGCCTGGATCGTCGCCCAGGTGTAATCGACCAGATCCCTGGAATAGTTGCTGGTGATGCCGTTCGTGCCCAGGGCCTCCGGCAGGCCCTTGATCCGGTCCCAGCAGAGCTTGATGCCGGTGGCCACCACCAGGGCGTCGTAGTGGAGGGTTTCCCCGTCGCTGCTGGTCACGGTGCCGGCCACCGGATCGAAGCCGGTGGCGGCGGCGCGGATCCAGCGCACCCCCTCGGGGATCAGATCGGCCTCGGCGCGGCGGGTCTGCTCGAGGGTGAAGACGCCGGCGCCCACCAGGGTCCAGCCGGGTTGGTAGTAGTGGTCGGGGGAGGGCTCCAGGATGGCGATCTCCAGACCGGGCCGGGCCCG
>CAZBMT010000480.1:0-2024 GCA_964492645.1 uncultured Cyanobium sp.
GACGACCAGGTGCTGGAGCTGGCGATCACCGCCAACCGCCCCGATGGCCTGTCGATGCGGGGCATCGCCCGCGAGGTGGCGGCCCTCAGCGGCGGCAGCACCACCTTCCCGGCGCCCGCCCCGGTGGTGGCGGCCGAGCCCCTGGCCGCCACGGCGGCCGATCGGGAAGCCATCGAGGCGGGGGGACTGTTCAGCCTCACTGCCCTCAGCGGCCTGCAGGTGGGCCCCTCCCCGCACTGGCTGCGCCAGCGGCTGGAGCGCGCCGGTGTGCGCCCCATCAACAACGTGGTGGACATCACCAACCTGGTGATGCTGGAGACGGGCCAGCCCCTGCACGCCTTCGACCGGGATCGGCTGGCGGCGCTCACGGCCGGCACCCCCGAGCCGGCCCGCATCGGCCTGCGCCAGGGCCGCCCCGGTGAGGCCTTCGTCGCCCTCGACGGCCAGGAGCGCACCTTGAACGAGGAGGCCCTGGTGGTCACCTGCGGCGACCATCCCATCGCCCTGGCCGGGGTGATGGGGGGCCTCGCCGAGGCCGTCACCGAAGACACCACCGCCATCTGGCTGGAGGCGGCCGTGTTCGCCCCCCAGGCGGTGCGCCGCTCCGCCCGCAGCGTCGGGCTGCGCACCGAGGCCAGCAGCCGCTTCGAGAAGGGGGTGCCGCGGGAGATCACCCTGGCCGCTGCCGACCGGGCCGTGGCCCTGCTGCAGGAGCTGGCCGGAGCCCGGGTGGAGGGGCGCTGGCTGCACCAGCGGCCGGCCGCTCCCCAGCCGCCCCTGCCCCTGCGCCGCGACGCCCTCCACAACCTGCTGGGGCCGGTGCTGGTGGAGGGCGAGGCCCAGGACCTGGACGACGCCCGCATCACCGCCACCCTCGAGGCCCTCGGCTGTGTGCTCGAGGAGGACGAGGAGGGCTGGCAGGTGCGGGTGCCGCCCGAGCGGGCCATGGACCTCAGGCGCGAGGTGGACCTGATCGAGGAGGTGGCCCGGCTGGTGGGCTACGACCACTTCGCCGCCCACCTGCCCGATCCCCTGATTCCCGGGGGCCTGGAGCCGGCCCAGCAGCTGGAGCGACGCCTGCGCCGCGGCCTCTGCGCCGCCGGCCTGCAGGAGGTCGTCTCCCTGTCGCTGGTGGCGGCGGCGCCGGGCCGGGTTCCCCTGGCCAACCCGCTCCTGGCCGACTACGGCCACCTGCGCGACAACCTGCACCAGGAGCTGCTCCAGGTCGCCCGCCGCAACCTGCAGGCCTCCCTGCCAGGCTTCTGGGGCTTCGAGATCGGCCGGGTGTTTCCCGGTGGCGCGGCCAGCGGCGACGGGCGCCACGCCGAACGCACCCTGCTGGTGGGGGTGATCGCCGGCGAGCGCCGCGCCGAACGCTGGCGCAGCTCCGGCAAGCCCGCCCCGCCGGACTACTTCCAGGCCCGCGGGGTGCTGCAGGCCGGCCTGGAGCCCCTGCGGCTGCCCCTGGAGGATCGCCCCCTCACCGAGGCCCCCCTGCTGCACCCCGGCCGCGCCGCCCAGCTGCTGGTGGAGGGCAAGCCAGCGGGCTGGTTCGGGCAGCTCCATCCCGCCGAGGCCGACGCCCTCGATCTGCCGGCCGCCACCTATGTGTTCCAGCTGGAACTGGAGCCCCTGCTCAGCGCCGGCACCCGTCGCAACCGCTGGCAGCCCAGCTTCCGCCCCTACCCCACCGTGCCGGCCTCGGAACGCGACCTGGCTCTGGTGGTGCCCACCAGCACCACGGCGGCCGACCTGCTGACGGCGATCCGCAAGGCCGGCAAGCCGCTGCTGGAGCAGGCCGAGCTGATCGACCGTTACGAAGGTGCCCAGGTGGAAGCCGGCCGCTGCAGCCAGGCCTTCCGCCTGCGCTACCGCGACAGCGCCCGCACCCTCACCGACGAGGAGGTGGAGACGGCCCACGCCAAGGTGCGCGCAGCGCTCGAGCAACAGTTCGGCGCCCAACAGCGCCGCTAGAGGCGCTCCAGGGCCGCCAGGGCCTCCACGTGGCTGGTGTTGGGGAAGAA
>CAZBMT010000481.1:0-2023 GCA_964492645.1 uncultured Cyanobium sp.
GGATGGCCTTCCTGGACGGCAACCCGCCGGAGCGGCTCTGCCAGCCGATGGTGGATTACATCGAGGCCCGGGGCGGTGAGGTCCATCTGGAGTCGCCCCTCAGGGAGATCCGCATCGACAAGGACGGTGCCGTGACGGGCTTCCGCATCGGCGGCCTCAAGGGGAGGCCCGAGCGCGATATCCAGGCCGACGCCTATGTGAGCGCCATGCCCGTCGATCCGCTCAAGCTGCTGCTGCCGGAGCCCTGGAAGCAGTTGCCCTACTTCAGCAAGCTCGAGGGCCTGCGGGGGGTGCCGGTGATCAACATCCATCTCTGGTTCGACCGCAAGCTCACCGACATCGACCACCTGCTGTTCAGCCGTTCCGACCTGCTCAGCGTCTACGCCGACATGAGCAACACCTGCCGGGAGTACGAGGATCCCGATCGATCCATGCTGGAGCTGGTGTTCGCCCCGGCCGCCGACTGGATCGGCCGCCCCGACACGGAGATCGTGGCCGCCACCATGGAGGAGCTCAAGCGCCTGTTCCCCATCCACTTCACCGGCGACGCTCCGGCCATGCTGCGCAAGTCGGTGGTCGTCAAGACCCCTCTCTCCGTCTACAAGACCGTGCCGGGCTGCCAGCAGCTGCGACCCTCCCAGGACTCCCCCATCCCGAACTTCTTCCTGGCGGGCTGCTTCACGATGCAGCGCTACCTGGCCTCGATGGAGGGGGCCGTGCTGAGCGGCAAGCTCTGCGCCGCCGCCGTCGACGCCCATCTCTCCGGCCGCGGCGCGGGTCAGGCCCCCGGCCAGAGCCTGGCGACGGTGTGAGTGTGCTGGCGCCGCTCCCCCTCCACCGCTCCCCCGACCTGGAGGAGGCCTACGAATCCTGCCGGCAGGAGACGGCGCAGTGGGCCAAGACCTTCTATCTCGGCACGATGCTGCTGCCTCCGGCCAAGCGCCGGGCGATCTGGGCGATCTACGTCTGGTGCCGCCGCACCGACGAACTGATGGACAGCGCCCAGGCCCAGACGCTTCCGGCCGAGGTGCTGCTGGAGCGTCTCGATGCCTGGGAAGAGCGCACCCGCGCCCTGTTCGCCGGCCATGCCGTCGACGGCCTCGACCGGGTGATGCTGGACACGATCGAGCGCTTCCCCCAGCCCATCCAGGCCTATCTCGACATGATCGAGGGTCAGCGCATGGATGTGCTGCGCGACCGCTACGCCAGCTTCTCCGATCTTCAGCTCTACTGCTATCGGGTCGCAGGCACCGTGGGTCTGATGACCCAGGAGGTGATGGGGGTCGATGCGGCCTACACCTCCGCCCCCTGGAGCGAGCGCCCCGACACCTCCGAGGCGGCCGTGGCCCTGGGCATCGCCAACCAGCTCACCAACATCCTGCGGGATGTGGGTGAGGACCGCGGCCGCGGTCGCATCTATCTGCCCCAGGAGGATCTCGCCCGTTTCGGTTACTCCGAGGCCGATCTGATGGCCGGACGGCTCAATGAGAACTGGCAGGCGCTGATGCGGTTCCAGCTGGAGCGGGCCCGGGACTGGTTCAACCGCTCCGAGGCCGGGGTGCGCTGGCTGGCTCCGGATGCCCGCTGGCCGGTGTGGGCATCGCTGCGGCTGTATCGGGGGATCCTTGATGTCATCGAGAGGTTGGATTATGACGTCTTCAATCACCGCGCCTTCGTGCCCCGGGTCGGCAAATTGCTGGATCTTCCCCTCTCCTATGTGATCGCCCAGACGCGATGAAGCGGCGCCCCATCCGGCAGGCCCTCAGCCTCTCCCTCGCCGCCGCCTCCACCACCAGCGCCGTGCTGGCGCTGCCGGGCCAAGTCCTGGCCCAGTCCCAGCCGGGCCAGTCGCTGCCGGCCCGGTCCCTGCCGGCCACGGAGAGCCCGCCCGAGGTCAAGGCCGTCGAGGGACTGGGGGCGGGATGGCCCGGCCCGATGCCCACCGGCGACCGCCTGCCTCCCCTGCCCCCCGAGCTCCTGGGGGCCCTGACGATGGAGCAGGCGACGGCCTGGGCGGTGGATC
>CAZBMT010000482.1:0-1998 GCA_964492645.1 uncultured Cyanobium sp.
CCGCTCCCTTCAGCTACGACACCCGCCGGATCCTGATCGGCAACGGCATGGCCCAGCCCGGGCCCATGGACAGCGCCCAGTTCCGCAAGGCCACCCCGCGGCGGGTGGGGCCGAAGGTGGTGCGCCTGCGCCAGATCGCCACCGGCGGCAGCTCCGCCCCCCGCCGGGGCGGCCAACCCAGCATCCGCGGCACCGAATCCAGCACCCAGGCCGTCATCAATGCGGTCTACGTGCAGGTGCTGGGCACCGCTGGCTACGCCGGTGAGCGCAACAAGGTGGAGGAGATCAAGCTCGAGAACGGTGACATCAGCCTGCGGGAGTTCGTGCGCCAGGTGGCCCGCTCCAACGCCTTCCGCCGTCGCTACTGGAGCGGCCTGTACATCACCAAGGCCATCGAGGTGATGCACCGCCGCATCCTCGGCCGGCCCACCTTCGGTCGCTGGGAGATCAACGCCTACTTCGACACCGCCGCTCGCAAGGGGTTCTACGGCGTCGTCGACGCCATGATCGAGGGCCGCGAGTACAACGACTGCTTCGGCGAGGACACCGTCCCCTACGAGCGCTTCATCACCCCGGCCGATCGCAACGCCCGCCGCGTGCCGGGCCTGGTGCGCGCCCTCGAGACGGTCGCCGACATCACGCCCCTGCAGCGGCCGACCGTGCCGGTGGCCCAGGAGATCCGCACCGTGGGCGATCTGGTCCCCCGCAATCTTCCGGCCAGGCCCAAGGTGCGCGGTCAGTGGAAGGCGGAGGTGGCCGGCGGCCAGAGTGCCGCGGCCGCCACGGGCGCACCGAGTGGTCCCGGAACCCTCCGGCAGCCCCCGGCCCCCACCCGCAGCTGGAGCCAGTCCCCGTGGCAGCCCGGCGGCGGTGCCGCCCCCGTCTGGCGCAGCGGCGTCTCCAGCGCCGGCGGCGGCAATGGCTACGTGGCCACCGCCAGCATCGGCATCGCCAGCGGCTGGAAGGCCCAGGTGGGCACCAACCTCCTGAGCGGTGTCGCCACAGCCCCCGACGGCGCCATGGCCAAGGCCCTGCGACCGGGCGCTCCCCAGGGCTTCCGTCGCCGCCAGAGCCTCTCCAGGCCCGTGCAGCTGCTCCGCGATCCCAGTGAGACCCAGGTGCAGGAAGTGGTGCAGGCGGTCTACCGCCAGCTCCTCAACCGCGTGCCCTTCGCGGCCGAGCGCCAGATGGACCCCGAGTCCCAGCTGCGTGACGGCCAGCTCTCGGTGGCCGAGTTCGTGGCCCAGATCGCCGGCAGCGATCTCTTCCAGCAGCGGCTCCAGCGGATGGCCCCCCTGCGGGCGGCCTCCGCCGCCTACCTGGCCCTGCTCGGCCGGGCCGCCATGCCCGGCGAGGTGAGCCGGTTCCTCGCCACCCGCGCCACCGCCGGCCAGCAGGCCGCCGTCGCCGAACTGCTCAACGCCCGGGAGTACGCCACCGCCTTCGGCCAGGACACCGTGCCGTACCTGCGAGGCCTCGGCACAGAGGACGGTGTGCCCCTGACGACCGTGAACCGGACCGCCGCCCTCTATGGCGGCAACGCTGGACTTACCCCCTCGCTGCGGGACGCGATCTGATCCACCCGCGATCGATCACGGCTTTCCCGGTCGCCCCAAAAGGCGTGCCTGGTGCCCATCCGCTGATCCCCCGGGGCTGACCCGGGGGGTTTCTTTTGCTCCGTCTCTACAACAAGACGGATCGATTGACCTATCGATGCACGCGCGACGTCGCGGACGACACGCTCAAAAGATGAACAATTGCTGCGCCTGGACGGTGATAACAACTCCGGCCAAAGCCGTTGCAAGCCAAGGGATCTCGCGGCCCGATCCGCCGTGAAGAACTGTTACCGGCCGCCATGGGAGCGACGCTCCCTGCCACAGAATGATGCGACGGTCGGCCAAGCCGATCACCCTTACCCACCGGATACCGGTCTCCTTCACGGTGACCGCTTGTTTCGAGGCAGAACTGCATGAGCATCGTCTCCAACTCGATCATCAA
>CAZBMT010000483.1:0-1997 GCA_964492645.1 uncultured Cyanobium sp.
GGCTCAGGTGCTGAGCAGGGCCTCCTGCTGACGCACGAGCTCGAAGAACTCCTGCTTGAGGCTCGGATCGTGGCGGAAATCGCCGCGCACGACCGAGTTGACCATGCTGGTCTGGGGTTCCTTCACCCCGCGCCACTTCATGCAGTAGTGCTGGGCCTTGACCAGAATCGCCAGTCCGAGGGGCTGGCAGAGCCGCTCAATCTCGTTGGCGAGGATGATCACTGCCTCCTCCTGGATGTGAGGACGGGAGAAGACCCAGTCGGCGACGCGGGAGAACTTCGACAGGCCGATCACCCGCTCCCCGGGCTTGATGCCGATCCAGCAGTTGCCGAGGATCGGCACCAGGTGGTGGGAACAGGCGGACCGGACGGAGATCGGCCCGACGGTGTAGATCTCATCGAGCTGCTTCACGTTCGGGAAGCTGGCGATTTTCGGCTGCTCGTGGTAACGGCCCTTGAACACCTCGTGGAGGTACATCTTGGCGACCCGTTCGGCCGTCTCCTCGGTGTTGTGGTCGTTCTCGATATCGATCACCAGGCTGCGCAGCAGGTCGCGCACCTTGCCGGCCACCTCGATCTCCAGCTGGTCGAGCTCACCCTCGCGCAGATGGTCGGCGATGTTGTCGTTGGCCAGAAACGGGATGCCTTCCTTCTGCAGCCGTTCGCGGATCCGCAGGCTGACGGGGATGGGGGTCGTGACAGGGGCGGGCTGACGGGCGCTGATGCCGGTGGGGAGGGTGGATGTCATAAGGGGGGTTAGAAGGCTCCGGCGGCCGGCATCAGGGTGAGGTCCTCAACCGTCTGGCAGTGGGGTTGCCGCGCAAGGTAGAGCAGCGATTCGGCGACCTGCTCGGCTGAAAGCATGGCACGTCGGTCGAAGGAACTGTGGACGGTTTCACTGTCCCAGAGGGGTGTATTGACCGCCCCGAGGGTGAGGGTGCTCACGGCGATCCCGGCGGAGCGCTCCTCCGCCTCGAGGCAGCGGCTGAAGGAGGCGAGGGCGGCCTTGCTGACGCAGTAGGCCCCCCACTCGGGAAAGGCGTTGCGGGCCGCATGGCTGCTGACGTTGATGATCCGTCCGCCACCCGCCCGGCGCAGGGCCGGCAGCACCGCCTGGCAGACCTGGAAGACGCTGGTGAGGTTGAGCTGCAGCAGCCACTGCCAGCGCTCGATCGGCATCTCCGCCAGGGGGCCGGTCCAGGCGGCTCCGGCGTTGTTGATCACCACCGAAGGCACCGGACCGCGCCCGAGCAGTTCGCTCAGGGCGGCCGCAACCGCCTCCGCCCGGGTCAGATCGAGGGCCAGGGTTTCGATGCGGCGGCCCAGGGCCCGCAGCTCGGTGGCGAGCCCGTCGAGGTCGGCCTGGCCGCGGGCCACGAGCAGCAGGTCGAAGCCCTCGGCGGCGAAACGCCGCGCGGTGGCAGCGCCGATACCGCGGGAGGCACCGGTGATCAGGGCGACGGGCAAAGGGCTGGTTGGCAGGAAGCCAAACCCTACGGTGCGTGGGCGGGATCCGGCGCCGCCCCCTCCAGCACCTGGCCCATGCGGCGGTACTTCGCGTAGCGGGCTTCCAGCAGGGCGGATTCGCTGCAGGTCTGCAGCTCCGCCAGGTGGCTGAGCAGGGCCCGTCGCAGCGATTCGGCGGCCTGGATCGGCGCCCAGTGGTTGCCCCCGGAGGGTTCCTTGAGCAGGGCATCCACCAGCCCGAGCTGCAGCAGATCGGCGCCCGTGATCCGCAGGGCCTCGGCGGCCGCGGGGGCCTTACCCGCGTCGCGCCACAGGATCGAGGCGCAGGCCTCGGGGCTCGCCACGGTGTAGACGCTGTGCTCGAACATCAGCAGGCGGTCGGCCACGCCGATGCCGAGGGCGCCGCCGGAGCCCCCTTCCCCGATCACCACGGCGATGATCGGCACCCGCAGCCGGAACATCTCGCGCAGGTTCACGGCGATCGCCTCCCCCTGGCCCTCCTCCTCGGCCTTGACGCCGGCGTAGGCCCCG
>CAZBMT010000484.1:0-1993 GCA_964492645.1 uncultured Cyanobium sp.
ATCGCCTTCGCCTGCAATCAGCCCCGGGGATTCGCCCACTGGTGTGCAGGTCGGGCTGACGACAACCTGGACCCCGATGTCCCCAGCTTCGCTGTCGCCCTCCGCCACATCGCCGAGACCAGGGCCCTGCTGCAGACCATCGTGGGCGACGACGCCAGACTGGATGCGATCAAGCCCACCCGCCTGGGGCCCGGATTGTTCACCGAGACCAGCGCGCGGCTGTTCGCCAGCGACTTCTGGATCCCGAACTTCTACTTCCACATCACCATCTCCTATGCGATTCTTCGCTCCCTGGGAGTGCCCCTCGGCAAGGCGGATTTCATGGCGTTCCTGATGCCCCATGTCCGGCGGGATCCCTGAAGGCCGTTCTCTCCTCCCATCCCATCGCCAAGCTGCCGTCATGACCGCCTTCCGTGCCGCTCTCGTGCTGCTCTGGCTGGCCGTGGCCGGCTACACGCTGGTGGTGGTGCCGCACCACGGCTTCGGTCTGCTGGGTGTCTTCTTGAGGGACATCGGGGCGATGGGCTGGCCCGGGCAATTCGACCTGGATTTCCTCGGCCTGCTGCTGCTCACGGGCCTCTGGGTGGCCTGGAGGCATGACTTCTCCGCCAGGGGCCTGGGCCTTGGCCTGCTGGCCGCGGTGGGCGGGATTCTGTTTCTGGCGGCCTATCTGCTGGTGCTGTCCTTCCAGGCCGACACCACGATCAGGAGGATGCTGCTCGGCGCCCGCCGGGCCGACCCGTGACGATGGCGGACCACCCGCTGGTTCAGCCGATGCCGGTGCGGCAGAGGTCGAGGACGTCGGCCATCGAGCGGATCTGGTCCATGGTGGTGCGCAGCTGGGCGGCGCTGAGCAGCTCGACCCGCAGGTCGATGCGGGCCGGCTTGCCGGCGCTGGTGCGCACCCGGGCATCGCTGACGTTGATGCGGTGGTCGGAGAGGCGCATCAGGATGTCCTTGAGCACCCCCACCCGATCGAGCACCTCGATGCGCAGCCGCACCGGGTAGCGCCGCTGCTGGGCCTCCCCCAGCGGGTTCCAGCGCACCGGCAGCCGTCGCTCCACCGGCACCTGGGGCACGTTGGCGCAGTCCTGGCGGTGGATGGTGATGCCGTGGTTGCCCAGGGCCACGGTGCCCACGATCGCCTCCCCGGGCAGGGGGCTGCAGCAGCCGCCCAGGCGATATTCGAGTCCCTCGAGGCCCAGGATCGGGCTGGTCGACGGGTGTCCATGGGGGGCGTGGCGCGGCTGGGCGGCGGCCACGCCGGCGGCCACCTCCTCGTTGGTGGGGACGGGGGCGGCGGCGGCGGTGCTGAGGCGCACCTCCTCCCGCAGGCGGTTGAGCACCTGCTGCAGCGTGACCCCACCAAACCCCAGGGACGCCAGCAGGTCCTCGGTGCCCATCAGGTTGCAGCGTTTCGCCACCCGGGCGATCGCCTCGCCGTTGAGCAGGGCGTCGAAACCGTCGCGGCCCAGCTCCCGCTCCAGCATCTCGGTGCCCCGCTGGATGTTCTCGTCGCGGTGGCTGCGCTTGTACCAGCCCCGGATGCGGTTGCGGGCCGTGGGGGTGGCCACGAAGTTGAGCCAGTCGAGGCTCGGATGGGCGTTCTTGGCGGTGATCACCTGCACGAAGTCGCCGTTCTGCAGGGGGGTGGCCAGGGGGCAGAGGCGGTCGTTGATGCGCACGCCCTGGCAGTGGTTGCCCACCTCCGAGTGGATGCGGAAGGCGAAATCGACGGCGGTGGACCCCTTGCGCAGCCCCACCACATCCCCCTTGGGGGTGAACACGAACACCTCCTCATCGAAGAGGTCCTCCTTGATCGAGGCGAGGAAGTCGCTGCTGTCCTCGCCGCCGTCGTCCTTCTGCCAGTCGACCAGCTGCCGCAGCCAGTTGAAGCGTTCCGTGTCCCCGGCGGCCGGTGAGCCCCCCTCCTTGTACTTCCAGTGGGCGGCGATGCCGTACTCCGCCACCTGGTGCATCTCGGTGGTGCGGA
>CAZBMT010000485.1:0-1980 GCA_964492645.1 uncultured Cyanobium sp.
GCTTGAAAAGCTGTTTTGATCCGTTGCCGAGGTAAAGATTCCAGGCGTCCCCCAGCGGTAGCTGTCAGGAAAGATGACGCCCCTGCCGCTGATCAGGCGGCCATGACCAAGGTAGCTGGATCCATGGCGTTTTCCGGTGGCGGTGGATTGATCCAGACCACCTCCGGCTGACGCCAGCAGCGGGTACCCCGGCTCCAGCGGCGGGGGTTTCGTTGGCGGGCCTGCTCGTAGACGCGGGCACGGTGACGGCAGAGTTCAACGGCCTGACCGCTGTGGCGCTGAGCAGGCGTCACGAACCGGATGGCGCTGTGGCGGTGCTGGTGGTTGTACCAGTCCACGAATCCCGCCACCCACAGGCAGGCTTCGTCCTTGCTGCGGAAGGTCCGCCTGGGGTAGTCCGGGCGGTACTTCACCGTTCGGAACAGCGATTCTGAGTAGGGGTTGTCGTTGCTGACCCGAGGCCGTGAGAACGACCGCAGAACCCCCAGCTCCTCCAGCCGGGCCTCGAGGGTGGCCGCCCGCATGGCATTGCCGTTGTCGGCATGGAGGATCAGCGGCTGGTGGCGGCCCTTGCTGATCCGCTCCCGCAGACAGGCTCTGCTAACGAGATCCGCCGCGATCTTGGGCTCTTCTCGATCGGCGACGTCCCAGGCCACCACCTTTCGGCTCCAGACGTCGATCACCAGATAGAGGTACAGCCAGACACCACGCACGCTGGTGGGCAGGTAGGTGATGTCCCAGCTCCAGAGCTGGTTCGGCCCCCTGGCCTGCAGCCGCGGCACCGGACGGGGCTCCTGGGGCAGTCGGGCACGGCCACGGCGGTGAGCCTGGCCATGGGCATGAAGTACCCGGTAGAAACTGCGCTCCGAGCCGATATAGAGGCCCTGGTCCGCCAGGGCTGGCACGATCTGCCCCGGCGGCAGTGCTGCGAACTCCGGCTGGTTGCAGGTGAGCAGGATCCGCTGGCGCTCCTCCTTACTGAGGCGGTGGGCCACATGGCGGGGGCTGCCTTTGCGGCGGTCCACGCCGTCCCCATCACCCGCAAACTGACGCCGCCAGCGCTGCAGGGTGCGGAGTCCGACCCCAAGCAGGGCGGCCACCTCACGGGCCCGTGCCCCGGCGGCCACGGCGCCGTCGAGGATCTCCAGGGCATTGCGGCGATCGCCGGGAGGCGTCAATCCCCCGCGTCCTCTCCCCAGTAGGCCTGGATCTTTTTTGATGCGATCAGCAGCGCCGCCGCCTCCGCCAGAGCCTTGTCCTTGCGGCGCAGCTCCTGCTGGAGGCGTTTGATCTCGCGCTGATCGGCCTGGTGGCGCTTTTCGAGGTCCTTCTGCTCGGCCATCGTCAGCAGCGGCTGGGCATTGGCATCCTGGGCGGCCTGGCGCCAGCGGTCCACCTGCTCGGGGAACAGGCCCCGCTCCCGGCAATAGGCGCCGAGTTCGGTGGCGTTCAGCCCGGCGGTCTCCAGCACGACCGTGAACTTGTCGGCCGGGCCCCAACCCTCGGGGTCCTTCTGGGAAGCAGGCACCACCTCCCCCTGCAGCCGCCAGGCCTTCCTCCACTTGTAGAGGGTGATCACGTGGATACCCAGCTCCTGGGCAATGTCCGCCAAGCTCTGGCGGTGGGGAGGCCCCATCCGCCGGCGGACATCAGCCTTGACGGCCTCGCTGTAAGGACGCATTGATCGAATCCATCAGGCCCCCTGGTGGTTGAAACGGTCGGGATGGAGAGGCGTCATCTTTCCTGGCAGAGGGGGCAGCAGCCAGACAATTTAATGCCGTTGATGTATCCCTCCCACCCCTCAATATCAGGATTTCCATTGGTGGCTTCTTTGGCTCTGCCAATGGCGTGGGCCAGCTCTCTGGTCATGGAATACTGCATCAACTGTGAGACCGTGGAGGCAAAGACTTTATAAGCTTCTTCAGGCGGTGACTTTCAGGAAAGATGTCGCCGGTTGGCGCCTATTCAGGCCGCCTGCAG
>CAZBMT010000486.1:0-1972 GCA_964492645.1 uncultured Cyanobium sp.
GGGAGTAGCCGTGGCGCTGCACCCGGCGCTCCCGGTTGGTGGCCGAGCGGATGCGGCGGTCCAACGCCTCCAGCTCCGCCTGCAGCACCGGCGTCAGGTCGTTGTGTTGGCTGGGCACCACGGTGCAGAGGGCGGCGAAGCCCTCGGCACGCATCGGTCCGAAGTGGGGATCGGCCAGGGCGGCGGCCATCTCCTGAATCACCGGCACCGGCACCGGCCGGCGGCGCCGGGCGTTCCAGGCCAGCGAGGTGGGCAGATCGGTGAACAGCCACCAGCCGATCCACTCCACGGGCGCCGGCAGGGCCAGGGCCTGGGTGATCGCCAGCCGCCAGGCCCGGCGGGCGTGGGTGGCATCGACGATCACCGGGATGCCGGCCGCCACCGCCTCCACCAGGCGCTGGTGCAGCCGCTGCTGGATGTCCACCCAGGGGCCCTGCACGGCCGCATCCCCGAACACCTCCTGGCGGATCGCGTCGGTGGAGAGCACCAGGGCGGGGGGATCGCCGGGGCCGGCCAGCAGGGGCGCCAGGGCCCGGGCGAGGGTGGTCTTGCCGCTGGCGGGCTGGCCGATCAGCAGGTGGCAGCGCAGGCACGCCATGGCGACGGCAACCGGGGAGACCTCACCACTCTTTCGCAGGAGGTGTGCTCTCAGGTGCCCCGCGGCCACCGCTCAGACGAGAGCGTCGATTCAGGAAACATCCCTGAACACGTCGTTGTCAGTGATCCAGCCGGTCGCCTCCCCGAGGGGCAGGGCCTGGCCACGCAGGTGCTCGAAGCGCCACAACGGCAGCAGGCGCCGCAGCGCCTCACGCACGATCTCGCTGCGGGAGCGGCGGGTTTCTGCGCAGGCGGCTTCCAGCTGCTGCTCAAGGGCCTCGTCAAGCCAGATGGTAAGCAAAGATTCCTTCATGGCCTTGATGGTGCCTTCCCTGGTCGGCTCGCTTGGCCGTCATCCAACCTCTGGCGCTGTCAGCATGAAGGACACGCCTTGCAGGTTGCCCGAGATGACCCAATGATTGCGCTGGCGCCATGACAGCTCTGCAGAAGCCTCAGACAACCACCTGCACCGCGACACTCGAACGATGACCACCTCCGAACCTCTGATCACCTGCACACCGGGCATTCGCAGTGGTAAGCCCTGTATCGCCTCCACTCGCATCACGGTTTCGGATGTGCTCGAGTATCTGGCCGGTGGCATGAGCCAGGACGAGATTCTCAGTGATTTCCCCGATCTCAGGCCAGAACATATACAGGCGGTGCTGCGTTACGCCGCTGAGCGTGAGAAGCGTCTCAGCGAACTGACTGTCGCTTGAGCGGCGAAATGAGAGGGCGTTTGCTGCTGGATGAAAACCTGAGCCCCAGGCTCGTTTCCACGCTCTCCGAACAGTTTGCGGGCAGCATGCATGTGCGAGATGTGGAGCTGTTGGGCAGAAGTGATCATCAGATCTGGACGTTTGCTGCCGACCACGGCTTTACCATCCTGACAAAAGACGATGACTTCCGCGCCCTAAGCCTGCTGCGTGGTGCCCCTCCGAAGGTGATCTGGCTTGTGGTGGGCAATACCAGCACAGCGGAGATCCTGAGAATCCTGATGGCTAACGCCACCGCCATCGAGGCTTTCATCACTGAGCCGATCACTTCCCTGCTCACGCTGCGCAAGCTCTGACCAAGGCACTCCTCGGCATCACTCGTCGACGCAAAGACCACGTTGATCTTCAGCCGTGGCCGCGGGCTGTTGGTGTCGATCAGAAGTCTCAGCACCGAACCGAGCTAGGGCAGAGAGCTGCGCCCACTGGGCAGCCCAGTTGCTGCTACCGGGGGCTGGCGCCAGGCCGGCCTTACCCGGGCCCCGCTTCCGGCTCCACCAACCCTTGCTCTTCGGCCACGGCGGCCAGGCGACGATCCTGGGTCCACAGGCGGCAGCGGCTCAGGCGGGCGGAGGCGAGCAGGTGGACATCGACGTAACCGATTC
>CAZBMT010000487.1:0-1954 GCA_964492645.1 uncultured Cyanobium sp.
CTGAGCACCACCAGATCCTCGGGGCTGATGCGCACCTCGATCGGTTCCCGCTCCTCGTAGGAGCGGTGGTAGACGGCATTGACGATGGCCTCTTCGATGGCGACCCGCGGAATGTTCCAGAAGCGCTCGGCTTCCGAGCGATCGGGATGCTTGATCACGGTCTCCCTGATGAAGCTGCTGGCGATGTAGCTGATGGCATCCCGTGTGATGTGCCCCAGCGGCCCCTGGAACACCTTTTCCTCGAAGCGATCACCACCGGCGCCATCGGGGAAGGCCACCACGTCGATCTGGGTCGCGGGAAAGAAGCGATGCGGCGCGTCGTTGAAGAAGAGAAGGCCCACATTCCTCGGGACCGGTGCCTCCGTCGGTCCGCCGACCACGTTCATCTGCCGGCCGAGCGCTTCGCTGGAGAGTGCAGGCAGCTCGGCGACCAGCTCACTGCCCACTTCATCGAGGAACTCACCGATCAGGCGTCGGGACAGATCATCGAGCGAGGCGGCGTGGTTGCAGCGGTCGTCGAACGGCACGGTCGCGGCAAGAGCGAGCAACTCCCGCTCGTCGGATCCCCTGGCGCGCACTGTGCACGATCCTCGGCGAATGTAGTAGGCCCACTCCCTCGAATCTCTGGCCAGACTCACCCGCGCCTTGTACGGGCGGGTTTCACCCCCTGGCACCCAAAGCACGAGGATGTGCTTCCCCTGAACGGTGTAGGGCGCGGCGATCGGATGGAACGGAGGCTGGATCGCCTGCTGGCCCAGGTTGATCAGTTCCTTCTGCAGCGCGTCGATGGCTGCCGGATCGAGCCCCCTGGGCGGCAGAACCGGGCGACCATCCTGTTCCTCAACGCCGATCACCAGGTAGCCACCGCCGAGATTATGGAAATCGTTGGCGAAGGCACAGATCGTGTGCAGCACGCTCTGAGGGTTCCAGCCTGCCTTGTACTCCACCCGCTCGCCCTCGATGGTGCGTTGCTGGAGGAGGGCATCCAGGTTGATGGGCAGCGGCGACCTCACGCACGTCTCCTGCGTGCGCGCGCAGGCTGGGCCGCGCGTTCGGCGCGGATGCGCTCCAGCAGCACATCGGCGGGTTCATCCCTGGGGTCCTGGTCGACGAGGCGGCCTTCGAAGGCCCATTTAAGGATGGATTGGCGGAGGCGAATACCCCGAGCGCGACTGGCAGTGAGAGCATTAGATGTGGATGCGGCGAATGCTAGGATGCATTCCTGTTCGACAACGATGCGATTCTGCTCTACGAGCGGGGGCAGTGGAACGGGAATTCTCTTGACATCACCCCCTGATACACCAGCCTGTCCTGCAGTGGTCCGAATACGGCTTTCGATGAATCTTCTGCTGATTCCAGTGTTGACAGAGAGCTCGATATAAGCCGGATTCAAGAGCAAGTTAATGGGGCGAACTTTGATTATCTTGTCGGGGTGCACTGTTGGCCTGGCTACAACTTTGGCCAAGCCAGCAACGCCGACCAGTGCCGGAGTTCCATTATAGCGAGTAAAGAGAAGATCTCCCTCGCGAACAATGTCAGCATCATAGTCCCGTGGCTCACCCGGCAGCCATCTGCAATCATCAAAATCAATACTCATTGCCCGGACAGCACTGATACGGAGAATCCGCACTGTTCCCTCTGGTCCGGGCTTCTTGGTGTACCCATTTCTAACCAGCTCTGACAGCTGGTCGATGGAGCCCCAACACCACCCCTCCGGCAACTCCGGCAGCTCACTCGTATCCGGCCCAACCGGCTCCACATACTTTGCCTTCCACTTATCGTTCTTCGGCACCTTGCCTTTGGCGTTCAACTTCGCCAGCTCGACATCCTCCCAGCGGCGACGACGATCGGCAAGGATGCGCTCCAGGAGCACTGAGGCGGGCTCATACTCCCGACCCTCCGCGCGGGCCAGTTCGGCCTCGGTGGGCACTAGCCGCCCTTCGACGGCGGCCTT
>CAZBMT010000488.1:0-1947 GCA_964492645.1 uncultured Cyanobium sp.
TCGATGGCGGCGCTGGCCAGGGCCGTGAATTCCTGCAGGGTGAGGGGCCGGTCGGGGTCGCTCAGATCCAGCAGCTCGTGCCGCACCCGGGCCCGCTGCCCGGCACTGGGCTTGGCCGTGCCCACGTCCATGTGGCGGTACATCTGGCGGGAATCCACCGAGAGCACGGCCAGGTCGAGGGCTTCGGCCAGCTCGATCGCCAGGGCGGTCTTGCCGCTGGCCGTCGGGCCCAGCAGGGCGATCACCAGGGGCCGATCGGCTGCGGCTTCGGGTTCGGAACCGGTGCCGGAGGGGGGCGCCACGGGGCGGCCTGGGCGGGGGAATCGGGCCATCCTGCCGGAGGCGGGATCGAAGGGCGGTTGCACCCCCGGCCCGAATCGGTGCTCAGAGGCGCCTCTGGGGCCCTGCGGGACGGCGGTGGTAGATTGACCTTTGCGCAGCGTCCTTCAAGCGTCGCTTTGCCCCATCGCCGCCCCATCGCCCCTGGGATCCGCCGTTCTTGTCAGCCCCCTGGGGAGCCCTTTTCTGAATGAGCGACGCCATCAAAGTCGAAGCGGCCTACGGCGCCGAACAGATTCAGGTGCTGGAAGGCCTGGAGCCGGTGCGCAAAAGGCCCGGCATGTACATCGGCACCACCGGGCCCCGGGGTCTCCACCATCTCGTCTATGAGGTCGTCGACAACTCGGTCGACGAGGCCCTGGCGGGCCACTGTGACGAGATCCTGGTCACCCTGCACGGGGATGGCTCCGCCAGCGTCACCGACAACGGCCGCGGCATCCCCACCGACATCCACCCCCGCACCGGCCGCAGCGCCCTGGAGACGGTGCTGACCGTGCTCCACGCCGGCGGCAAGTTCGGCAGCGGCGGTTACAAGGTCTCCGGCGGCCTGCACGGCGTCGGCATCTCGGTGGTCAACGCCCTCAGCGAGTGGGTGGAGGTCACCGTCCACCGCCAGGGCCAGGTGCACCGCCAGCGCTTCGAGCGGGGGGTGCCGATCGGCAGCCTCGTCTCCGAGGACGCCCCCGACGCCCACACCGGCACCTCGGTGCGCTTCCGGCCCGATATCGAGATCTTCAGCGGCGGGATCGCGTTCGATTACCACACCCTCTCGGCCCGGCTGCGGGAGCTCGCCTATCTCAACGGCGGTGTCCGCATCGTCTTCCGCGACGAGCGCCCCGCCGCCGCCGGCGCCGATGGTGAGGCCCACGAGGAGATCTACCACTACGAAGGCGGCATCAAGGAGTACGTCGCCTACATGAATGCGGAGAAGGATCCTTTGCATCCCGAGATCATCTACGTCAACGCCACCAAGGACGGCGTCCAGGTGGAGGCGGCGCTGCAGTGGTGCGTCGATGCCTATTCCGACAGCATCCTGGGGTTCGCCAACAACATCCGCACCGTCGACGGCGGCACCCACATCGAGGGCCTCAAGACGGTGCTCACCCGCACCCTCAACACCTTCGCCAAGAAGCGCGGCAAGCGCAAGGACGCCGACGCCAACCTGGCCGGGGAGAACATCCGTGAAGGTCTCACGGCCGTGCTGTCGGTGAAGGTGCCGGATCCGGAGTTCGAGGGCCAGACCAAGACCAAGCTGGGCAACACCGAGGTGCGCGGCATCGTCGACACGACGGTGGGCGAGGCCCTCGGTGAATATCTGGAATTCAATCCCCAGGTGATCGACCTGATTCTCGAGAAGGCGATCCAGGCCTTCAACGCCGCCGAAGCCGCCCGCCGTGCCCGGGAGCTGGTGCGCCGGAAGTCGGTACTGGAGAGCTCCACCCTGCCCGGCAAGCTGGCCGACTGCAGCTCCCGCGATCCCAGCGAATCGGAGATCTACATCGTCGAAGGGGACTCGGCCGGTGGCTCCGCCAAGCAGGGCCGCGACCGCCGCTTCCAGGCGATCCTGCCCCTGCGCGGCAAGATCCTCAACATCGAGAAGACCGACGA
>CAZBMT010000489.1:0-1937 GCA_964492645.1 uncultured Cyanobium sp.
CCCGGCTGCCGCCCCGCTGGCGCGACAGCGCCCCGGTGCTGGCCCGGCGGATCCAGGAGGCCGAACCCACCGGGGACGGCCCCCATCCCGCCACCGACGCCGCCGCCCTCGACCTGCTGCGCCGCTGGCCCCTCGACCCCGCCAGCCGCACGTTGCAGTGGGATCTCGTGCGGCAGCGGCTGCTGGCCGGCCGCTGGCGGGCGGCCCTGGCGCTGCTGGAGGCCATCCCGACCGACCGGCTGCCGCCACCGCTGGCCGCCCGCCAGAGCTTCTGGATCGGCTTCATTCAGCAAAAGCTCGGGGACGGCGCCGCCGCCAGGGCCACCTGGGAGGCGCTGCTGCGGCGCCATCCCGGCGGCTACTACGGCTGGCGCGCCGCCGTGCGCCTGGGCCGGGGGGATCTGCAACTGGGCGCCGGGCCCCACCTGCCGGCCGGGGCCGACGGCCCGGCCGGGGGCAGCGGCTGGCGGCCCCTGGCCAGCGGCGACGGGACGCTGGATCGACTCTGGCGGCTGGACCAGCGCACCGAGGCCTGGGAGACCTGGCGCCACCGCCGCGGACGGCGGGCCCCGGAGGGCAGCCGGGAGCTCCTGCTGGAGGGGCGGCTGCGCCAGGGGGTAGGCGACGACTGGACCGGCTTCGGCCTGCTGGAACAGGCGAGCCTGAAGCTGGATGGCAACCAGTGCGCCCTGGAGCGGGAGCTGGAGCGCAGCCTGCATCCGCTGCGTTTCGAGGCGGCCTTCCGGGCGGCCGCCAACCAGGGCGGGCTGCCCATGGAGCTGCTGCTGGGGGTGGCCAAGCAGGAGTCGCGCTTCACCCCGGCGGTGCGCTCGCCGGTGGGGGCCACGGGGCTGATGCAGCTGATGCCGGAGACCGCCGCCGAGCTGGCCGGCGGGCCGGTGCCGGAGTCGGTGCTGGAGGACCCGGCCGGCAACGCCAGCCTCGGCAGCCGCTACCTGGCCCAGATGCTCCGGCGCTGGGACGGGGACCCCCTGCTGGCGGTGGCCAGCTACAACGCCGGGCCGGGCGCCGTGGCCGGCTGGGTGAACCCCCGGCTGCACAGCGACCCGGAGCTCTGGGTGGAGGCGATTCCCTACCCCGAAACCCGCCTGTACGTGAAGAAGGTGCTGGGCAACGTCTGGAGCTACCAGCAGGGCGCCGAACCGGGCTGCTGATGGCCCGCCGGAGCTGTTTCAGCGCACCAGCATCCGGCCGAAGTTGGCGCCGCCGAGCACCAGCAGGGCGAGCACCCCGGCCAGCACCAGCGGCGGCGGCACCACCCGCACCCGCAGCAGGTCGAGCCGGGCCAGCAGCACGGCCGAGCCCATGATCAGCACGTTGGCCAGCACGTTGAGGTGCAGCAGGTAGAGGCCGCCGACGGTGACCAGCAGCAGGGTGACCACCAGGCTCACCACCCGGCTGGCGGCCATCACGATCGCCAGCTGGCGGATCACCAGGTCCGGCATGGTGCAGACGAACACGATCAGCATCGCCTGCAGGCACTCGGCAGACCAGATCAGGGTGGTGAGCTCCTGCACCTGGGTGCCGCCGGTCTCGAGGGCATGGCTCCAGTGCATCCCCTGGTAGGTGCTGACCCCCATCAGCACCAGCAGCATCGGCGCCTGGATCGGCAGCAGCATCAGCCGGACGACCTCCTTCATGGCTGCAGCACCAGGGTGATGGCCGCGAGCGGGCAGCTGGGGATGCACTGCTCGCACACCAGGCAGCGGGAGGCCTCGAAGTGGAGCCTCTGGGTCGCCGGGGTGTAGTGGAGGGCGCCGCTGGGACAGACGCTGGAGCAGATGCCGCAGTCGACGCAGCGCTCGGGGTCGATGCGGATCTCGCCGGGGGCGCGGTTCAGCCCCAGGCCCTGGCTCTCCAGCCAGGCTTCGGCGGCATCAAGCTCGTCGATGTCGCCGGAGAGCTCCACCCCCAGG
>CAZBMT010000490.1:0-1935 GCA_964492645.1 uncultured Cyanobium sp.
CCCTGGCGGGGCGGGCCGGCCAGGGGGTGGTGCGGACCGCGGCGGCGGCCCCCGGGCTGCGGTCCCTGCTGGAGCTGGTCACCCTCCAGGAGACGTTGCCTGTGATGGCCCAGGCCTTTCTGCCCGCGGTCACCGCCGGCGACAAGCGCATCCTGCTGGTGGACGGGGAGCCCCTCGGCGCCGTGAACCGCGTGCCGAAGGCGGGGGACTTCCGCAGCAATCTGGCCCTGGGGGGCGCCCCCGTCGCCGCCGACCTCACCGACGCCGAGCGGCGCATCTGCGATGAGCTGGCGCCGGTGCTGCGGGCCGAAGGGCTGTTCTTCGTCGGCATCGACGTCATCGACGGCCGGCTCAGCGAGATCAACGTCACGAGCCCCACCGGGGTGCGGGAGGTGGAGCGGCTGGGCGGCCGGCCCCTGGCCGATCAGGTGATCGAACGTCTGCTGGCCGGCTGAAGGGGGGCGACCCGGCTCAGTCGAAGCTGGCCGCCACCGGCAGGTTGAGCTGCTGCTGCAGCACCCCGAGCTTGAGCGCCACCTCCTGCAGCTCCCGCTCGGGGTGGGAGCCCCGCACCAGCCCGGCGCCGGCGGTCAGCTCCAGCTGCCGCCCCCGCAGGGTGCCGCTGCGGATCGCCACCCGCAGGTCGGTGTCGCCCTCGGTGTCGATCCAGCCGATCGGGGCGGCGTAGTGGCCCCGCTCGAAGGGCTCCAGGCTGCGCAGCCAGGCCATCGCCTCACGCCGGGGCAGCCCCGCCACCGCCGGGGTGGGGTGGAGGGCCTCCGCCAGGCTGAGCGGGGCCTGCCCCCGCAGGGACGCTGTGATCGGCGTGTGCAGATGGACGAGGGAGCCGTGGCGGGCCAGCCGCGGCCGCCGTGGCCGCCGCGGGTCGAGGCCCGCCTTTTGCAGCACGGCGGTGATCGTCTCCACCACCAGCTCGTGTTCGTGGCGATCCTTGCGCGAGAGCAGCAGCTGATCGGCGGGCTCCCCCAGCGGGGCGGTGCCCGCCAGGGCGTCACTGCGCAGCTGGCCCTGCCGCAGGGTGAGGAGCCGTTCCGGTGAGGCCCCCACCAGCGCTTCCCGTTCCGAGCGCTGCCAGAGGAAGCGGCAGCTGCCGGGCTGGCTGCGGCGCAGATGCGACAGCAGGCTGAGGGGGTCAAGGGGGCCATCCAGCAGCAGGTGCTGCCGCACCGCCAGCACCAGCTTCTGCAGTTCGCCCCGCTCCACCAGCTCCAGGGCCCGGTCGAGGGCGGAGCGGTAGCCCCCATGCCAGTGGGAGCCATGGGCGATGCCGATCGGCCGCCCGTGGCCCTTTCCGGAAGGGCCGGCCCCGGCCAGGGCTTCAAGCCGTTGGCGGGTCTCCCAGAGCTCCTCGGCCACGCTGCGGGCCGTGACGTCGCCGCCCAGGCTGCGCTGCAGCCGCAGCCAGCAGTGGCGGCCCTGACGGCCCAGCTGCCAGGTGGGCAGGACCGCCTGAACCCCTGCCGCCCCGGTGCCGGGGTGCAGGGGACTCTCGAAGAAGGCGAAGGCGAGCAGCACCCGGGGCCTGGCCAGGGCCGGGCAGGGGGCGGGTTCGGTGGCCAGGCGGCTGAGGCTGAGGCTGCTGAAGCGCTGGGCCAGCTCGAAGCGCCGCGGACCGCTCAGCTCCAGGCTGTTGCAGAGGCCGGCGGCGGCGATGCTGAGCCCCGGGGCGCCGTCCCAGAGGAAGCGGAAGTCGCCGCCGCTGCCCAGGTGGCTCAGGGCCACGAGGGGGTCGAGGGCGGCCATGGGCAGGGCCAGGCTGAGCACTCCCTCCTCCTCCAGGCGCCGGCTGGCGGCGGTGGCTGCCGAGAGCAGCGCAGGGAAGGTGGCAGGGGCCTGCACCAAGGGGCCGCGGGACCGGCGCGGAAGGCTGCTCAAATGTATGGGCCTTTCCCCGCCCAACGCCCGCGGCCCCCA
>CAZBMT010000491.1:0-1932 GCA_964492645.1 uncultured Cyanobium sp.
AGCCAGAGCACCACCACCGCCGCCTCCGCCACCGGGCAGCGCTACATCCACCACGTGGCGCGCAGCTCGCGGGTGCTGCTGTTCGTGCGGGAGCAGCGCCGGCAGGGGACGGTCACCGAGCCGTTCGTGTGCCTGGGGTTTGCGCGCTACGAGAGCCACGAAGGGGAGCGGCCGATGGCGATTCGGTGGCGGCTGGAGCGGGAGATTCCGGCGGCTTTGATGCCGGTGATGGCGTTGGCGGTTTGAGGGGGTGAAGGCGACGCTGGCGGGATCACGTCAGACTGGTCAGAAATGGTTCGGGCAGACAGACCATGGCCGACCTGAAATCCCTGGAGCTGGCCGTCGAGGCCCTCGATCCTTCGGCGCTGGCGGAGTTCAGACGCTGGTTTACGGAATACGATGCGGCCGCATGGGACCGGCAGATTGAAGCCGACACCGCAGCCGGCAAGCTGGACGCTCTCCTGAAGGAGGCGGAAGACGACTACCGCAACCAGCCGCACCGCCCGCTGTGAAGCACACAGCATCGCTCAGATTCTGGCGCTGCTATCAGTCGTTACCTCCGGAAATCCAGGCTCTCGCTGATAAGAATTTCGCCCTGCTGTTACCGAGGGCGCAGCCCGAGCGTGCCGGAGGCACTAGGCCGATCCCTCTCATCCGTCCTTGCAGTTCAAGCTTCTGGCCGGTCGCAGACTCCACAGCGTGAGGATTGGTCTCCACTACCGCGCTCTGGGCCTGCCGACCGATGCAGGCGTTCATTGGTTCTGGATCGGTAGTCATGCCGAGTACGACCGGTTGGTCAGCGGCTGAACGACGAAAGCCAAGAAGGCGAGCGTCCCATGGCGATCCGCTGGCGGCTGGAGCGGGAGATCATGGCGGCGTGGCTGTCAGGCTGTTCCCCGCTATCCCTGGGTTGGCGGTTTGAGGAGGGGGCAGCATCCATGGCAAGCCCCCGTCAGACTGGAATCACTGAACACTGGGTCATGGAGCTCACGGCTGTGCTTTCCCCCGCGGAAGAAGGTGGCTACGTGGCCTTCAACCCGGAAACAGGCACCACAACAGAGGGGGAATCCATCGAGGAGGCTCTCGCCAACCTGCGCGAGGCCACCATCCTTTACCTGGAGGAGTTCCCCGCTGTCATCAAGGGCCACCCCCTGGTGACGATGTTCAGCGTTCCTGCGCATGCCTGAACTCCCGCATCTTTCCTGACGGGAAGTCATCCGAACCCTGGAGCGCATGGGCTTCGCTGCTGTTCGCCAGAGTGGCAGCCATGTGGTGATGCGGTGCGGCAACAGGGGGTGCGTGGTACCTCTCCACAAACCGGTCAAGGTTGGGACGTTGGCTGGTCTGCTGAGACAGACCCAGGTTGATCCGCGCGAATTCCTGGACCTTCTCTGAACTGGAGCGGGAGATTCCGGCGGCATGGCTGCACGGCTGTTGTGTGGCACAACAGCTGCTCCTCGCCATCCCTGGCGTTGGCGGTTCAGCGCCAATTCCATCGGTCGGCCTGTTCACGCTTCTGGCTTGTCGGAGCCAAGCAGAATCATCAGGGCATGCCTCACCCTGCTGGCGATCTGCACAAGATCTGCCTGTTCCTCAGCTGAGGTTTCAAAACCCGGGTAACGCGCGAGGACCGCTCCTGAGGAGAGATCAGCCAGGTCCTCAGCGTCCCAGCTCCATTGGCCATCCACAGCTTCCAGCTGGCGAGACAGGGCGGCCAGATCATGGATCTTGTCAACCGTCTGCCCCAGCTGGATCAACCGAGCCTTTAGAAGTTTCTCCACACATTGCTGAGCGTGAAACACCACCACATCACGCAGGCCGGGGCTGTTTCTGGTCAGGAGAATCTCCAGGGCTTCCCAATCGCCTTCCGCTTTGGTAATCCACTCCGGCACGGCTGACCAGGGTTCAACCATGCAGCACCTCTCCATGGTC
>CAZBMT010000492.1:0-1926 GCA_964492645.1 uncultured Cyanobium sp.
ACCAGCCTCGATCGTCGTCATGGCGCGGCATCGGCGGCCCCGATGACGGCGGCACTGCGATGAAGCTGTTCGACTTTCCGCCCTCCGGCAACGGCTACAAGGTCAGGGCTGATTGAAAGTCTGGTCAGGTCGCCCATCCCGGCCTGATCCCAGCCATGGCGAGCAGCTTGGTGATGTCGTGGGCCACCGAGGCCAGTCCAGCTCTCACCGAGTGGTGGCCGTGGAGGCCAAGCAGGTTCAGGGCCAGAGTGCGCAGCGTGGCCAGCACCGCTGCACCGGGGCCGCCATAGCGGTGGTCATCCTCATGGAGTTGGGTGTCGCGGAGCCAGTGCCAGCTTTCAATGCACCAGCGCTCCCTCACCAGTTGCAGCAGCGCTTTTGGCGTGGTGCGCAGGCTGGTGAGAAAGAGGTGCCGCTGGAGAGAGGGCTTGCCGGCACGCTTGCCGCTGACGACCAGTTCGACGATCCAGCTGCTGCCGGGCCAGGCCTCGCTGATGAAGTCAGGAGCCTGCTTGGCCCTGAGTGTCCAGGTGGTGTCGCGCCCGTGACCGCGCTCTGAAACCGTTGCAGTGAAAGGGATCTTGCGGGAGTAGAGGAACTGCTCGCTGATCTGGCGGTGCAGGGTCCGTTGGTTCGCTTTTACCGTCAAGAGGAAGTCGGCCCCCTGCTCTGTGAGCTGCCGAAAAACGGTTTCTGCGTGTGGAGCGCGTCGGCCTGGATCAAGACGCCCTCCAGATCCATGGTGGAGATAAACTCCCGCAGAACCGCGCGCTCGTGGTTCTCGCGGGTGTCATAGGTGGCCTGGGCAATCGCCGCTCCAAGCGCTTTGGAGTAGAGGCTCACCTGAGCAATGAAGGCCCCGCCGCCGACTTCGGTCGCGACGATGGAGCCCCGAAGGGTCTTGCCGTCGCACACCAGGCGATCCAGACCCGCTGCCCCATCAGGGATCTGGGCCAGCATCCAGACCTGCAGCTGCCGACAGATCTCGGCCACATCCACCTGCAGGAACAGATAGCGGAAGGTGGAATCCGTGGGAGGCCGCCTGAGCTCAAGCCCCAACGCCTGGTTCAGGGCAGCGTGATGGCGGAGGGCAAAGCGCTCCAGATCCCGCAGGCTCTGGCAGCCGCTCAAGATCCCGAGTACCGCCACCAGGAGCAGAAACCATTGGGGGAAGCGCACCCCGCGGCGCATCCGACCCTCGGGGATCGCCTGCAGGAAACTGATCAGGTCGGCAGAGGCATTGGCAGGAGAGGGTACTGGCAAAGAAGGGATCCATTCCCGCCGACCAAACCCAATGGTCGCAGCCCTGCCGAGCGCTCTTGTGACGGACTTTCAATCAGCCCTGGCTACAAGGTCCGGCTGCTGCTCTCGCACCTGGCGCGGCCCTATCGGTACATCCCCGTCGACGTTCTCAAGGGGGAGACCAGAACGCCGAGCTTCCTGGAGATGAATCCCAACGGCCGCATCCCCGTGCTCGAACTGGACGACGGCACCTTCCTCGCCGAATCGAACGCGATTCTCCACTGGCTGGCCCAGGACACCGCCTACTGGCCCCGCGGCCCGCTGGCCCAGGCCCAGGTGCTGCAGTGGATGTTCTTCGAGCAGTACAGCCACGAACCGGCCATCGCGACGGCGCGGTTCTGGTTGTCGATCCGCGGAACCCCGTTGACGCCCTTCGAGAAGGACCTCCTGCGGCTGAAGCACGCGCTCGGACATGCCGCGCTGCAGGTGATGGAAGGGCACCTCAGCCGACGCCGCTTCTTCGTGGAGGAGCGCTACGGCATCGCCGACATCGCGCTGTACGCCTACACCCACGTGGCCGGGGAGGGAGGGTTCGATCTGGGCGCCTATCCCGCCATCCAGGAATGGCTGGCCCGGGTGCGTTCCCAGCCAGGACACATCACCATCCACAGCTGGACTCCCCTA
>CAZBMT010000493.1:0-1923 GCA_964492645.1 uncultured Cyanobium sp.
TGCACCCAGGAAGTTGGGCAGCGCCACGGCCGAAAGAATGCCGACGATCGCCACCACGATCATCAGCTCAATCAGGGTGAAGCCCTTTTGGAGAGGATTCTTCTTTTCGCGCAGGTTGCGCATCAGGGCCAGTTTGGTTTTTGGGGAGATGTTCATGGGAGGGGCCAGAAGGTCTTTGGCTTCCATCACCCTATGGCTTGAAAGCGGTTGTGTCCATGGAGGCGCCTTGTGGGACGCAGCCCTAGTTCTTAAGTTTGAAATCTTCCGCCCCGCCTGGGATCTGGAGCAGAGCGGCTCAATCGAGAAGCTTCTAAGGGCAGCACGTTTATGGTTCACTAGGATCGGTTTCGCGGCGGATCTTGTGGAGGCCTAATGGTCTTCTAATGAAATTGGAGGCCTTTTCTTGGTTGGTGGGGACGTTCCAGCGGTCCCCCAAGCCCTTTTCGATCCGCCAGCGGCTGCTGGGGCTGAGCCTGCTGGCCGTGCTCGGGGGCTACGCCCTGTTGATCGGTGCCACGGCCCTGCTGGCCAGCCAGGAGCGCCGCAGCCAGCACCGGGCCACCGCCGCCAACATGCGCCAGGTGCTGTTCGCGCGCCAGCCCGTGCCCCACAGCCTTGCGGCCATCAGCGCCACCCTGGCCCAATTGATCAGTCCCAACGTGCTGGGCTGGGTCGAAACCGAGCAGGGCATCCCCTACGGCGCCGCCGACCAGATCCGTCTGTTCTCCATCCCCACTGGCGTGGCGCTGAGCCGCCTGCCCGGCCCCAAGGGCGGCCCCGATGCCGTGGCGGTGGTTCGTCTGGGTGGGCGCACCTATCTCACCAGTGCGCAATCCCTGCGGCTGGGGGGGCGCAGCGTGCGCCTTCGCATCCTGGAAGACATCACGGCGAAGCTGGCCCAGCAACGGCTGCTGCTGATCCTGTTGGTGGCGGCGGCCGGCATCGCCACCCTGTTCACGGGGCTGCTGTTGCGGCCGGTGCTGCTGCGCGGCCTCTCCCCGCTCGATGAACTCGGCCAGCGCATGCAGGCGATCAGTACCGATACCCTCGACAGCCAGCGGGTGCTGGTGTCCGCCCAGCCCCTGGAGCTGGCGCCGATCGCCCTGGCGTTCAACGACCTGCTCGATCGCCTCTCGGCCTCCTGGGAGCGCCAGCGCAGCTTCGCCAATGGCGTGAGCCACGAGCTGCGTACCCCCATCAGCCTGATCCGCAACTACGCCAGCAGCCTGCGGCGCCGCTCCAACGATCTCTCAGAGCGCCAGGCCGGGCAGCTGGCCCTGATCGAAGCGGAGGCGGGCCGGATGGGCAAACTGGTGGCCGATCTGCTGGCCCTCACCCGCATCGAGGCCCACCGCACCCTGATGCCCTTCGAGCCCTTCGATGTGGCCCAGGCGATCGAGCGGGTGGCGCAGCGGCTGCGCTCGCGCTGCCACGGTCGGCTGCGCCTTTGCCCCGGCGCCACCCAGGCGTCCCGCACCTTTGCGCTGGGCGATGCCGACCGCTTCGAGCAGTGCCTGGCCAACCTGATCGAAAACGCCCAGAAATACGATCCCAGCGACGGCCTGATTCAGTTGCGGCTCGATGCCAGCCTCGATCGGGTGGTGGTGCATGTCATCGATTCCGGCCCGGGGGTGCCCGACAACGAGAAGCAGCTGATCTTCGAGCGCTTCGGCCGGGGGCGCCACACCGGGGCCATCGCCGGCAGCGGTGTGGGCCTGGCGGTGGTGCGGGCGCTGATGGAGGCGATGGGGGGCAGCGTGACGGTGGCGGACGGGCCCCGGGGGGGTGCTGATTTCCAGCTGCGCCTCAAGGGCGCGGCTCCCCTTCACGGAGCATGAAACCCACGCCCCGCACCGTCTGGATCAGGGTGGGGAGCCCTTCCGGTTCGAGCTTGCGGCGCAGGTAGCGGATGTAGACGCCCAG
>CAZBMT010000494.1:0-1901 GCA_964492645.1 uncultured Cyanobium sp.
CGGCCCGGGCCGCCTCCGCCGTGGCCAGATCCGGGTGCAGCGCGAAGAGGCTCTGCCCCGACCCGCTCATGGCGACGGCCAGGGCGCCCGGGGCTCGGCGCAGCAGGTCGAGGCCGGCGCGGATGCTCGCCACCTCCGGTTCCACCACCGCCTGCAGGTCGTTGCGCAGGTGGGGCAGCGGGCCCCGGCCGGCCAGGGCCGTCACCAGGGGACCCTGGCGCAGGGCCTGGCGCCGCTGCTCGAAGTCCGCCTCGGCGTCGAGATAGAAATCACCGCGCAGCTCCCGGCAGCGGCCGTAGGCCCAGGGGGTGGAGACGCTGGCCTGCGGGTGCTTGATCAGCAGCACCGCCTGGCTGGGCGCCCCGGCCGCCGCCACGGGCTCGAGACGCTCCCCACGCCCGAAGCAGAGCTGGGTGCCGCCCTCCAGGCAGAACGGCATGTCGGATCCCAGCTCGGCCGCCAGCCCATGCAACCGCGCCGAACCCAGGGCCAGGCCCCAGAGGGCATCGAGGCCCACCAGGGCGGCGGCCCCATCGCTCGAGCCCCCCGCCAGGCCGGCGCCGATGGGGATGCGCTTGCGCAGCGTGATGTCCGCCCCCAGTTCCGGCAGCCCGACACGGGAGCGCAGCAGCTCCGCCGCCCGCACGATCAGATTGGTGCCGTCGCTGGGCAGCTCCGGGCTGTCGCTGCGCAGCCGGATCGTGGCGTCCGCGGTGGAGCGCAGCACCAGCGTGTCGGCCAGGTCGATGCTCTGCATCACCATCGCCAGCTCGTGGTAGCCGTCCGGCCGCAGACCCAGCACCTCCAGGTGCAGGTTGATCTTGGCGGGGGCCCGCACTGTCACATCGGCCATCGGGATCACGCTCCGCCGGAATCGGCACTCGCTGCCCGATTCAAGCCGGTGGCGAGCGCCAGCCAGCGCTCGGGTGCCAGCTCCTGGGGCCGCCACTGGAGATCAACCCCGGCGGCGGCGGCCACCTCCTGCAGCTGCGGCGCCGGCAGCAGGCCCGCCAGGGTGGTGCGCAGCATCTTGCGGCGTCCGGCGAAGCAGCGCGCCAGCAGCCGCTCCACCGCCAGGGCCTGGGCCGGCGGCGGCAGGGACTCCGGCGGGACGGGCTCGATCACGATCACCTCCGAGGTGACCTTCGGCGGCGGCGAGAAGCAGCGGGGCGGCACCGGGCAGACGCTGCTGCAGCGGGCCAGCAGCTGCAGGCGCACGCTGAGGGCCGAGAAGGCGCTCGAGCCCGGCCGGGCCCGGATCCGCTGGCCCACCTCCTGCTGCACCAGCAGCACCAGCCGCTCGAAGCGACAGGAGGCGGGCCGGCCCAGGCGCCCCACCAGCAGCTCCAGCAGCGGTCCGGTGATGTTGTAAGGGATGTTGGCGACCACCTTGTTCGGCGCGGGACGGTCGGGGAAGGGCAGCGCCAGCTCCAGCACGTCCCCCTCGACCAGGGTGAAGCGCCCGTCGCCCCCGAACCGCTGCCGCAGGCCGGCCACCAGGTCGCGGTCCAGTTCCACCGCCAGCAGTGAGGCCGCCGGGGAGGCCAGCAGCCGTTCGGTCAGGGCGCCCCGGCCCGGGCCGACCTCCAGAACGTGGTCTCGGCCGCGCAGGTCGGCGGCCGCCAGGATGCGATCGAGGATGCGGGGGTCGGTGAGCCAGTGCTGACCGAAGCGCTTGCGGGCCCGGTGGCCGCTGAAGGACATGGGGGGCCGGCAGGTCCCCCCAGATTGCAGCGCCGCCGGGCCTTGCTAAAGGTGAGGGAGCGTTTCCCCCTGCCCGCCATGGCCCGCGGTTTTCGACGGATTGGCACCCTGCTGGCCACGGCTCTGTCCGCTGCGCTGGCCGCCGCCGTGGCCCTGCCGGCGGGTCCCGCCCGGGCCGGCAGCGTCACCGCCGAATC
>CAZBMT010000495.1:0-1888 GCA_964492645.1 uncultured Cyanobium sp.
GGCGGGCTGGGGGCGGCGGAGGCGGCCGTGGAGCTGATCAGCCGGGGGCTGGTGCGGGAAGTTTGATCAGAGGGCACCGATGGAGTGAGCGAAAGAGGTCCAGGACTGAGGCGTACCCGGGCCGAGCGAACCATCCACTGACCCATCCGAACAGGCCCCCTCAAGAGTGGAGCTGGTCGCGCCGAGGCGCTGGCTGCCACCCAGGCTGAGCTCCGCAACCATCCGAACACCATCTGGAGTCAGCCCTGCTGGGAGCCGACCTGGCAGCTGGTGGGTGACTTGCGGCCAATGACCGGTCTCTGGACCTGTACAGGATCACGCCACGCCCCCCGGAACGATGGGGAGGAGTCCGCAGGGGACGTCCCCTTCACCAACAACAGACCCATGCAACGCCTTCTCGCCATCGGGCTGATGCTCGGCAGCCTCGCCAGCAGCGCTCCCGACGCCCTGCCCCAGTCGTTTCATCCCTGCAACCCATACGGCCAGCTTTACAACAACTGAAGCAAGGTCTTGTAGGGGTACCACAACCGTAGCCGGGAGTAACGCCGCCAGAACCGCTCCTGTGAGCTCGGCTACTGAAGGCGGAATTGTTCATGGCTGGAACGCATCGGTTGGCCGTGCTCAGCCCATCGACAATCATCCGCAGGAGGCCAGAATGAGGGATTGGGCATCGGGATCAGCCCCAATGCCCCTTCCATCGATGGCCACCGAACGCAAAGTGCGCCTCAAGTCAGCCGTCCGCACCGCCCGCGGAGGCGTGGAGGAGGCGTGGAGGAGGCGGCCGAGGGTGCCCTCAACGGCGTCGTGCGCGGAAGATCGGTCGCCCTGACCCAGGCGATTCTGGGCGCCAGTCCCCTCACTGCCGGCATCGGCCTGGTGGTGGCCCCGGACGTGGTGATGCTCCTCAGCCAGCAGGACCAGCTCAGCGAGGAGGCGTTCACCAACGAGGCCCTTGGCGTGGCGGGCAAAGGGGCGAGTGCCACGGCGCTGGCCTGCGCCAACGGCAAGGCATCCGAGCAGGCCGGCGCCAGCCGGGCGCGTGGGTTCTGATGGGCGAATCGGGGGCATCAACGGCTTACGCCGCCGCCCCCCCGTCCAGATCGCAACCCTCAGCCCGGGCCGCCAGTTGCAAGCGTCTGTCGAAGCTGGCCAGTCGAGCTCCCTGGCGCAGAGCCAGTTCCAGATAACAGGCGTCGTAGGCACTGAGATTGTGCTGTCGCGCCAGCGCCAGCAAGCGGGGCTGGGTGAGATCGCCGGCGAAGGGATCCAGCGGGATGCGCAGGGCTGCCAGCTTTCGCAGAAAGTTGTCGCTCTGCCGGGCCTGAATCACGGCGTGGCGTTCCGCCACCAGTAGGGCGTTGGCCACCTCAAGGGGCCAGATCGTGGGCACGATCCACCGCTCCTGGTCCCGCCGCTGCAACACCCGATCCGCCAGCTCCGCCTGATCGGCCCGCTCCCGGGCAAAGATCCAGGACAGGCAGAACGAGGCATCGAGCACCAGGCTCACTCGCGACCCTCGCCGATGAAGCGGGCGACGTCATCGTCAGCAACGCCCAGGACCTTTGGAAACTGACGCATCTCCTCGGCCGCCGTTCTGAGGGCGTCGTTGGCAGAGGCCTCACAGGGGACAAGGTCGGCCACCGGTCGGCCACGCACCGTGATGGTGAAACGCTCTCCCCGTTCCACGGCCCTGAGAAGCCGCGACAACTGGGATTTGGCTTCGAAGGATCCGATCGGCTGGGCCATCGGCCTGTCGCGAGCTGGTTAGAAAACTAGTTTATTCCCATGCGGGGGCCTCTCGCCCCTGCTCCCCCGTTCTTGCTCTCAGCCCGCCACCCGCCCGATCACCGCCGCCGTCCCGAAGCCGGCGGCGCGCACGGCCGCCAGG
>CAZBMT010000496.1:0-1882 GCA_964492645.1 uncultured Cyanobium sp.
CCGGCGGGTCCGCCCGGGACCTCTTCGGTGGGTGTCTCCGTCGGCGGTTCGGTGCTCATCCCATGCCTGGCCATACCTGGGAACTCTATCGACGGCGACCCCGGGCCCCGCGGCCCCTCCCTCCCTCGGGCCGGCCAGGTCGTCGCGGCGACCGCCGCCCCCGGAGGCAGGTGGCAGAATGCGCGCCAGGTTGGGTCTGCCGATGTTCGTGCTTTCCGGCTACGACGCCTTTCTGGGCTTCCTGCTGATCTCGGCGGCGGTTCCGGTGCTGGCGCTGGTGGCCAACAAGCTGCTGGCTCCCAAAAGCCGCCAGGGGGAGCGTCAGCTCACCTATGAGTCGGGGATGGAGCCGATCGGCGGGGCCTGGATCCAGTTCAACATCCGCTACTACATGTTCGCCCTGGTCTTCGTCATCTTCGATGTCGAGACCGTGTTCCTCTATCCCTGGGCGGTGGCGTTCCACCGTCTCGGGCTGCTGGCCTTCATCGAGGCTCTGATCTTCATCTCCATCCTGGTGCTGGCCCTGGCGTACGCCTGGCGCAAGGGCGCCCTCGAGTGGAGCTGAGCACCTCCCCACCATGACCCTCACACCCCCTGCCGGTTCCCTGTCCGTCGATGCCCTGCGCGATCTGCGCGAGGCCAGCTGCGGCCCCGTGGGCGCCCCCGGCGTCACCGCCGATCTCTCCGAGAACATCATTCTCACCAGCCTCGACGACCTCCATAACTGGGCCCGGCTCAGCAGCCTCTGGCCGCTGCTCTACGGCACCGCCTGCTGCTTCATCGAGTTCGCGGCCCTGATCGGCTCCCGCTTCGACTTCGACCGCTTCGGCCTGGTGCCCCGCTCCAGCCCCCGCCAGGCCGACCTGCTGATCGTGGCCGGCACCGTGACGATGAAGATGGCGCCGGCCCTGGTGCGGCTCTATGAGCAGATGCCGGAGCCCAAGTACGTGATCGCCATGGGGGCCTGCACGATCACCGGCGGCATGTTCTCCGCCGACTCCACCACGGCGGTGCGCGGGGTCGACAAGCTGATCCCCGTCGACCTCTACCTGCCCGGCTGCCCGCCCCGGCCGGAGGCGATCTTCGATGCGGTGATCAAGCTGCGCAAGAAGGTGGGCAACGAAGCCCTGGCCGAGCGCGGCAACCTGCGACCCACCCACCGCTACTGCACGATCCCCCACCAGATGAAGCGGATCGACCCGATCGTCACCGGGTCCTATCTGCGGGCCGAAACCAAGCAGGCCGCCCTGGCGGCTGCCGCCGGTCTGCCCATGGGTGCCGCCGCTGACGCCGTCACCGTCCCTACCACCACCGCCACCAGCACCGATGCCTGAGGAGTCCGCTCTCACGCCCCCAGCCGCCGGAGCGGTGGGCACCTGGCTGGCTGGCCAGGGTTTCGATGCTGAGGCCCTGGGTCCCGACCATGACGGCGTGGAGATGCTGGGGGTTGAGCCCTCGGCCCTGCCCCTGGTGGCCACGGCCCTGAAGGCCACCGGCTTCGATTACCTGCAGTGCCAGGGCGGCTACGACGAGGGCCCGGGCGGCAGGTTGGTGAGCTTCTACCACCTGGTGAAGATGGCAGCGATGCTGGATCAGCTCGAGGCCCTGGCTGCAGGCAACAGTCCCCTGCCAGCCGATGTGCGCCCGCAGGAAGTGCGCCTGAAGGTGTTCCTGCCCCGCGATGGCTCCCTGTCCATCCCCAGCCTGTACGGCCTGTTCCGCGGCGCCGACTGGCAGGAGCGCGAAACCTTCGACATGTTCGGCATTGTCTACGAGGGCCATCCCCATCCCAAGCGGCTGCTGATGCCGGAGGACTGGAAGGGCTGGCCGCTGCGCAAGGACTATGTGCAGCCGGACTTTTACGAGATGCAGGACGCGTATT
>CAZBMT010000497.1:0-1882 GCA_964492645.1 uncultured Cyanobium sp.
GGGGGCAGGGCTGACCCGGCGGCTGGCGGAGCGGACCTGCGTGAACATGCGGCGGATGCGTTGAGCAATGTGAAGGAGCCTACGGAGGTCCCGTCGGGCACGCGATCGGTTGCAGCGCAGCGTTACAGGCCGGGGCCCTGCCGGTGGGCCGGGCCACATAGGCTCCCCTGGAGTACCAGCCGCCCATGACCGCGACCTCCCCGTCCCCAGCCGAGCCGGCGCCGATCCCGGTGGTGGTGGCCGGGGCCCTTGGCCGGATGGGCGCCGAGGTGATCAAGGCGGTGGTGGCAGCCCCCGACTGCACCCTGGTGGGGGCGATCGACACCACCCCGGGTCGCGAGGGCGATGACGTGGGTCTGGCCCTGGGGCTGGGGGAGCTGGAGGTGGCGATCAGCGCCGACTTCGAGGGCAGCCTCTGCCAGGCGGGCCAGGCGGTGCGGCAGTCCGGCCCCGGCGGCGGCGCGGTGCTCGTCGACTTCACCCATCCCAGCGTCGTCTATGAGCACTGCCGCGGCGCCTTCGCCTACGGAGTTCACCCGGTGATCGGCACCACCGGCCTGCGCCCCGACCAGCTGGCGGATCTGGCCGCCTTCGCCGAGAAAGCCTCGATGGGGGGGGCGGTGGTCCCCAACTTCTGCGTCGGCATGGTGCTGCTGCAGCAGGCGGCGGCGGCGGCAGCCCGCTTCTACGACTACGCCGAGCTCACCGAGCTGCACCACAACCGCAAGGCCGATGCCCCCAGCGGCACCTGCCTCAAGACCGCCGAACTGATGGAGGAGCTGGGCAAGACCTTCAACCCCCAGCAGGTGGAGGAGCATGAGACGCTGCCCGGCTGCCGCGGCGGTCTGCGGGAGAGCGGCCTGCGGCTCCACTCGGTGCGGCTGCCCGGACTGGTGGCCCACCAGGAGGTGATGTTCGGATCGCCTGGCGAGACCTACACCCTGCGCCACGACACGATCGACCGCAGCGCCTACATGCCCGGCGTGCTGCTCACGGTGCGCCGGGTGCGCCGCCTGGGCGGGCTGGTCTACGGCCTCGAAAGGCTGCTGTGAGCCGCCCCTGGAGCCGATGCTGATCCCCCTCAAACCCGGCGAGCTGGTCCGCCTGATCCCAGCGGTGGCCACCGGCCCCCAGTTCACCGCCTGCAGCGGCGACCCGCGCAAGCTGCTGCAGCGGGTGCTGATCTCGGTGATCGGCGGCGTGATCGCCCTGCTGATCAGCCAGACCCTGCTGTTCCGCAGCCAGGCCGGCCCGGTGTTCCTGGTGGTCGGGTTCGTCTTCCTGCTCTATGTGCTGTGGGGGCCGATCCTGGAGGCGGGCCGCCGCAACGCCTTGCTGCGGCGCTACCCGGCGGCCGCCATCTTCGAGGGGGTTGTGGCCGACCAGTTCCGGCGGGAGGTGGTGGAGAACCGCCGGGAGCAGGCCAACCGCCAGGGGCGGCTGGAGCTGGTGGAGAACCGGCGCACCTGGCTGTGCCTGGAGCTGGAGGACGAGGACGGCTACCTGGGCCAGATCCGCTTCCCGCTGGAGAAGAAGCACGAGCAGATCCGGCGCGGCATGGTGATCCGCTGCCTGGTGCTGAGCGAGCGCAAGGACTTCTCCCGCATCGGCGCCCTCTCGGATGGCTGGCTGCCCCAGCTGAAGCAGTGGGTGGGCGAGTACCCCTTTCTGCTGCGGCCGGCCTTCGAGGAGCTCTGCCTGCGGCGGCTGGGGTGAGGAACGCTGGACGCGTTCGAAACAATGCGTTACAATTCTCGCAACACTTCTCAAGGAGTTCTCCCATGACCGCCGCCACCCCCACCGCTCCCACCGCCCTCGATCGTTCCGCCATCCGCGGCGCCACCGTCACCACCGAAGACGGCGGCCGCCTCAACGCCTTCGC
>CAZBMT010000498.1:0-1857 GCA_964492645.1 uncultured Cyanobium sp.
GGCGGGTGCGACGCCGCCCCGGTGGACGCCGCCGGCCGCTCCCTAGCGCGAGTGGGCACCATGGCCGTCCCTCCCGAGCTGCTGGTGCCGAGCACCTTCCAGCACTACCTGCTGGGATTGTTCGCCGTGGCCAACAACTTCCCCGCCATGGGGCCGTTCCTCACCTTGAGTCAGGGGGTGCCCGCCAGCCAGGTGCGGCGGGTGATCCGGATCACGACCCTCTCCAGTCTGCTGATCATGCTGGGGGCCTTTTTCCTGGGCACGGCGGTGCTCCAGTTCTTCGGCATCAGCGTCAGCGCCTTCCAGATCGCCGGGGGGCTGCTGCTGGGCTTCAGCGGCCTGAGCATGCTCAACGCCACCGATCCGGGCGATTCCCACGAGAAGAAGTTCGATGTGTCGCGCATGGATGTGGGGCAGATGACCTCCTCGGCGATCGTGCCGATCTCCCTGCCCCTCACCACCGGGGCCGGCACGATGTCGACGATCACGGTGTATGCCGAGGCGGCCCGCAATCTGGATCTGCGCCTGCAGCTGTTCGCGGCGATCTGGGCCATGGCGCTCCTGATCGGCCTGATGTTCACCTTCGCCACGCGCCTCACCCGGCTGCTGGGCCATGTGGGCATGACGGTGCTGATCAAGGTGATGGGCCTGTTCACCCTGGCGATCGGGGTGCAGTTCATCGCCACCGGCGCCAGCACCCTGCTCAGCCGGGTGACGCTGAAGATCTGAGGCCGGCTGGCAGCCTCCATCGGCCCCTGTCGATCAGTCGGGCCTGGCGCGCCGGCGGAAGCTGAACCCTGCCGGCTGGGATTCCTCGCCGGCGTTGGCCTCGATCGTCTCGCGGCAGCGCTGCAGCAGCTCAAGGCGCAGGGCCTCGGGGCTCTCGATGCGGAGGCCGCCGCCGAAGGCGAACAGCCAGCTGCGCAGGTCGATGTCGGCGGCCACGGTCCAGGGGGGCAGGTCGAGTTCCACCGGGTAGGGGTGGGGGCTGTCGGCCGGGCCGGGCTCAAGCACGTGGGGGGCCCTGGGGTGATGCCACCAGGTGTCGTCCGGGAGCGGCCGGGAGAAGCGGGTGTGCTCGATCGGGTAGCGCTGCAGGCCCTCGCGCAGGAAGGCGAAGGCCCAGGGGGTGCAGCGGAAGCGCAGGGCCACCAGCGCCTGGGCCCGGCGCTGGGGGGAGGCGCCGGTGATCTGGCGCTGCTGCTCCAGGTCGGTGCCGAAGTAGATGCCGCCGCTGTGGTGCAGGAGACGCTCCAGCCGTCTGAGAGCCGCCGCGTGGCTGTCGGCGCTGCGGCGCAGGTCGCCGTGGGCCTGGGGCAGGGCGAGGCGATCGAGCCGCTCGCTGCGGATCAGCCCCTGGTCGTGGCCCAGGTGGTCCTCCTCGAACAGGAGATACCAGCCGACGTTGTGGAAGATCAGCTGCAGCGGCCAGACCCGCCGCTCACCCTCCGGGCTGTCGGCGAAGCTGCCCACCTCCGGGAAACGCCTCAGCAGCACGCGGCGGTGCTCCACGATCGCCGTCTCGATCGCCTCGGCGCGGCGCGGTGCCGCCAGCGAATCCGGGCGGACCAGGGCCATGTCCACGACGGTGTGGCGGGCGTAGCTGCGCACCGGCGCCTGGTCGGCGGCACCGAGGCCCGCCCAGCCCAGGCGCTCGTCGAGTTCGCCGAGCAGGTTCTGGGCGGAGGGATCGGCCAGGCGCCCGGCCGTCTGGCGCACCACGTTGTGGAGCTCCCGCAGCCGCGGCGGCGAGAGCACGGCGGTGCCGAGGCAGTAGCCGTGGCGCACGTTGTCGTTGCGGTGGCGGAAGCCGTAGGGGGTGAGGATCTTCTCGAGGTCCTTGCGCAGGGTGGCCGT
>CAZBMT010000499.1:0-1856 GCA_964492645.1 uncultured Cyanobium sp.
GGGTGATGGTGCCGATCCGCGACCGCCAGGGGCGGGTGATCGGCTTCGGCGGCCGGGGGCTGGACGGGGCCGAGCCCAAATACCTCAACTCCCCGGAGACGGAGGTGTTCGAGAAGGGCAAGCACCTCTTCGGCCTCGATCGGGCCGCCGCCGCCATCCGCCGCGATGACCGGGCCGTGGTGGTCGAGGGCTATTTCGACGTGATCGCCCTCCATGCCGCCGGCATCACCAATGCGGTGGCCGCCCTCGGCACGGCCCTCAGCTCCAGCCAGATCACCCAGCTGTGCCGTTGCTGCGACAGCCGGCGCCTGATCCTCAACTTCGACAGCGACGGGGCGGGCGTCCGCGCCGCCCAGCGGGCCATCGGCGCGGTGGAGCAGCTGGCGCTGCAGGGCCAGCTGGAGCTGCGGGTGCTGCACCTGCCCGCCGGCAAGGACCCGGACGAGTACCTCCAGCAGCACGGCCCGGGGGAGTACCGCTCCCTGCTCGACCAGGCCCCCCTCTGGCTCGACTGGCAGATCGAGCAGGTGCTCGAGGGCAAGGATCTGGCCCGCGCCGACCAGTTTCAGCAGGCCGTCTCCGCTCTGGTGCAGCTGCTGGGCAAGCTGCCCCAGTCGGCCGTGCGCAGCCACTACCTGCAGCAGGTGGCGGAGCGTCTCTCGGGCGGCCAGGCCCGGCTGGCGATCCAGCTGGAGGAGGACCTGCGCCAGCAGGTCAAGGGGCAGCGCTGGCACGGCCGCTCGGCGAAATGGGAGCAGCCCGGGGAGGTGGGCCATCGGGAGCGGGCCGAGGCGGAGATCCTGCGCCTCTATCTGCACTGCCCCCCCTGGCGCGGCGTGATCCGCGCCGAGCTGCGCCGCCGGGAGCTCGATGACTTCGCCCTCCAGCACCACCGCCAGCTCTGGGCTGCCATCGGCGAACTGGAGGAGGACAACCTCGGGGCCGGCCGGCTCGAGGCCATCAACCGGGGCATCGACCCCGGGCTGGATCTGGCCGACCTCGATCTGCCCCGCCTGCTGGGTGACCGGCTGCTGGTGGAGCAGAGCGCCCTGCTGGGTCGCCTCACCCCCCTGCTGGAGCCCAGCGAGGTGCAGCGGCTGGCCCTGGCCCACCCACCGCTGCAGCTGCGGGGGGCCACGGCGTCGCTGGAGCGTCAGCGGGTGCTGCGCCGCTGCCGCCACCTGCTCGATGCCTGGTCGAGCCAGCGCCTGCAGACCCTCGAGCAGTGCATCGCCCGGCTGCTGGAGGAGGAGCGGAACGCGCCCCCTGCCCCCACCGCCGCGCCGACCGCCGGCGCCGGCCTCGACATGGAGACCCGCATCCACCACCTTTTCGATGCGCTCAACGGCGATGCCCTGCGCTTCCAGGAGGCCTATTACGCCGAACGTCGCTACCTGAACCAGCTGGATGACGGCCGCCGTGCCGGCTACGAGGAGATCCTCACGGCCCCTGCCGCCTGACGCCGGAATCCACTGGCCCCCATCCGTCCTTCCTACAGTTTCGGTAGAGGCGAGGACCGATGGCCATGGCTTCCTATCCGGCCTTTCCCGTCCCCGCCGATGAGGACCAGCGGCTCCGCGACCTGGAGCGCTACGGGCTTTTCGAATCCAACAGCGACGAGCACTTCGACCGGATCCTGGACCTGGCCGCCGCCATCTTCCGGACGCCCATCGTCGCCATCTCTCTGGTGGAGGCCGACCGGCAGTGGTTCCTGGCCAGGCGGGGCCTCGATGTGCGCGAAACCCCCCGTGAGATGGCCTTCTGCGCCCACGCGATCGTCCACGACGACGTGATGGTGGTCCCCGATGCCCGCGCCGACGAACGCTTCCGCAGCAACCCCCTGGTCTTCGCCGATC
>CAZBMT010000500.1:0-1845 GCA_964492645.1 uncultured Cyanobium sp.
GGCGTGGCGGCGGCCGCCATCCACGGCAACAAGAGCCAGGGGGCCCGCACCCGGGCCTTGGCGGAGTTCAAGAGCGGCGAGGTGCGGGTGCTGGTGGCGACCGACATCGCCGCCCGGGGCATCGACATCCACCAGCTGCCCCACGTGGTGAATCTGGATCTGCCCAACGTGGCCGAGGACTACGTGCACCGCATCGGCCGCACCGGCCGCGCCGGCCAGAACGGCCACGCCATTTCCCTGGTGGCGGCCGAGGAGCATGAACTGCTGCGGGCGATCGAGCGGCTGATCGGCGCGCCCCTGCCCCGCCAGGAGATCCCCGGCTTTGAGCCCACCGTGCTCTCCGCCCCCCCCCTCGATCTCAGCGGTGGCCGTGGCCGGCGCAGCCAGAGCCCCCGCCACGGGCAGGGCCAGGGCCACGAGAGGGGCCGACGACGCGGCGGCTCCCGCTGAACGGCAGTGGTTGTGACAGCCTCCGCCGCCTCCCTAGGGTGAACTGAGGATCTGCCACCTTCCGCCATGCCCTACGAACCCGGATCCACCCAGTGCCGCGTGCTGATCGACTGCAAGGCCCAGATCGAAGGCATGCTTCTGGCCCTTGAGCGCATCGACAACAGCCGCCACATCCGTGATCAGCTGGTGGCGGTCCACAACCAGCTGGAAGGGCTGCACGAGTTGCACCGGCGCCAGCCGGAGGAGCTCGCCTCCGGCAGCTGAACGACCCGCAGGGACCCTTCCCCCCAGCGGGTTCACCCTGCAGCGGACGTCTCCTCCGCCCGGGCGCGGTGCTCCCACCCCTGGCAGGCCGCATAGGCGCCGGCCAGGGTGGGGCTCATCACCCGCTGCCCCGGGATCCGCTCGTGGCTCGCCACATAGCAGCCCAGAGTGTCCCGGAAGATCCGGCAACCGGACCCGGTGCTGTTGACAAAGGAAAGTTCGCTGACCATGGCATCCCCACCCATTCACTGCCATTGGTCTACTGCCTGCATCAGCGGTCCAACACTGAGACGCCGTTAAGGGAACAAAACGTCAACACCTCTTGCCGAAAGAGCGGATCAAGGGGTATTTGCACCGATTGACTCGCCAGCCACCAGCCCCAGCTGCTGGATCAGGGCCTGTCGCTCGCTCGCCCTCCGTCCCGGCAGCTGGGCCTGGCGCAGCAGCACCGGACAGCCTCCGGTGGCCACCACCAGCCCCTCCCCCTCCACCACCGCCAGCACGGTGCCTGCCGGCGCCGGCCCGTCCTGGCCGGGGCCGCCCCAGCGCTCGGCCAGGGCGGCCGCCCCGGGAGTGAGCTGTTCGGCCAGGCGGGTGACCAGGGGTTCGGTGGCCAGCAGCTTCAGTCGCCCGGCCCCCCAGGGGCAGGAGGCGTTGGGGTACAGGCCCATCACCCGTCGATGGATGGCCAGGGCGGAGTCGCTCCAGTCCACCACGGTGTCCTCCTTGGTGAGCGGGCGGGCGTGGCTCACCCCATCGGCCGCCTGGGGTCGGACCCCGAGGCGGGCGAGCCGGTCAGGCTCAGGACCGGTGCCCGCCGCTTCGATCAGGGGCAGGGCCTCCACCAGCATCTCCCCGGTGAGTCGCGCCAGCCGTTCCGACAGCTGGCCGGCGTTCTGGAGCAGCGGAATCGAGAGACGCCGCTCAAGCAGCACCGGGCCAGTGTCGAGGCCTTCCTCCATGGCCATGATGCCGACGCCGGTCTCGGCATCCCCCTCCAGCAGGGCCCACTGGATCGGGGCGGCGCCCCGCCAGCGGGGCAGCAGGGAGCCGTGGCCGTTCCAGCAGCCCAGGGGGGGCTGGGCCAGCACCGCCGGCGGCAGGATCTGGCCGAAGGCCACCACCACCGAC
>CAZBMT010000501.1:0-1837 GCA_964492645.1 uncultured Cyanobium sp.
TGGGGGACATGGGGGGCTTCGCCGACCTCTTCGAGACCTTCTTCAGCGGTTTCGGCGGCGCCGGAGGCGGCGCCGCCTCCGGCGCACGCCGCCGGGGCCCCCGCCAGGGCGACGACCTGCGCCTCGATCTCACCATCAGCTTCAGCGAGGCCGTCTTCGGCGCCGAAAAGGACGTACAGATCCGCCACCTCGAGACCTGCAACACCTGCAACGGTTCCGGAGCCAAGGCGGGCAGCGGCCCCACCACCTGCGGCACCTGCGGCGGCGCCGGCCAGGTTCGCCGGGCCACCCGCACCCCCTTCGGCAGCTTCACCCAGGTGGCGCCCTGCCCAACCTGTGACGGCACCGGCCAGGTGATCGCCGATCCCTGCTCCGCCTGCGGCGGCCAGGGCCTGCAGCAGGTGCGCAAGAAGCTGCGCATCAACATCCCCGCCGGCGTCGACACCGGCACCCGCCTGCGGGTCGGCCAGGAGGGCAACGCCGGCCAGCGGGGCGGTCCGGCCGGGGATCTCTATGTCTTCCTCACCGTCCAGTCCCACCCCCACCTGCGCCGTGACGGGGTGACGATCAATTCCGAGGTCACGCTCAACTACCTCCAGGCGATCCTGGGCGACACAATCGAGGTCGAGACCGTCGACGGCCACGAGCCGCTGGAGATTCCCCCCGGCACCCAGCCCGGGGCCGTCATCACCCTCCAGGGCAAGGGGGTGCCCAGGCTGGGGAATCCGGTGGCCCGCGGCAATCATCAGTTCACCATCAAGGTGCAGCTGCCCACCAAGCTCAACGGCGAGGAGCGACAACTGCTCGAGCAGCTGGCCGGCCACCACACCAGCAAGGGCCAGCGCCACCACCACAAGAGCGGCCTGTTCGGCGGCCTCTTCGGTTGAGCGTCATGGGCGGTTCGCCGGTGGCCCTCGATCTGCGGGGAACTCCCTGCCCGGTCAACTTCATCCGGGCCCGTCTGGCCCTGGAGCCCCTGCCGCCGGGCACCTGGCTGCGGATCGACCTGGACGCTGGGGAACCGGAGCAGATGGTGAGCGAGGGTCTGCGGAGCGAGGGCCACACGGTGCGGCGGGCCGAGCCGTCGCCGTTCGCCCCCGGCGAGGGGGTGCGGCTGCTGGTGCGACGGGATGGGGGCTGAGCCGCTGCCGGGTCGGGTGGTGGCCCTGCAGGCCAACTACTGCCTGGTGAGTCTCGATGGTCCCCTGGAGCCCGGCTCCGACGACCCTGAACCGGGCAGCGATGTCCGCCTGCTCTGCACCCGGCGCACCCGCCTCGACAAGAGCGGCCTGCAGGTGTGCGTCGGCGACAGGGTGATGGTGGCGTCCGTCGACTGGCGGGCCCGGCGGGGGGCGGTGGTGGGCCTCGAACCCCGCCACAGCCTGCTGCAGCGTCCGGCGGTCGCCAACGTGAGCCGGGTGGTGGTGGTGGTGGCCGTGGCCGAACCCGGCCTCGACCCCCTGCAGCTGACCCGCTTCCTGATCACCGCCGAGGCCACCGGCCAGCCGGTGCGGGTGGTGCTCAGCAAGGCCGACCTGCTGCCCGCGGCCGAGGTGCGCGCCTGGTGCCGGCGTCTGGAGGGCTGGGGCTACGGCACGCTGGCCGTCTCCACCCGCAGCGGCGAGGGTCTGGAGGCGCTGCTCCGCCAGCTGGCCGAGCCTGGCATCGCCGTGCTCTGCGGCCCTTCCGGGGTTGGCAAGAGCAGCCTGCTCAATGCCCTGGCCCCGGCCCTGGAGCTGCGTGTCGCCGCCGTCTCCGGGCGGCTGCGCCGGGGACGCCACACGACCCGGCATGTCGAATTGTTTTCCGTGGCGCCGGGGGCCCTGGTGGCCGATTC
>CAZBMT010000502.1:0-1836 GCA_964492645.1 uncultured Cyanobium sp.
GGGCCGCGGTCAGCACCGTGGGGGTCTGCCACCAGGCGACCGCCAGCAGGGACAGCCAGGGAATGGCCTGCACCAGCGGCCGCCAGCGCCGCAGCCCCGCCAGGGCACCGCGGCAGGCGGCGCAGTGCTCGCCGTGGCTGTGCCAGCGGTCCATCAGCGCCGCCCGGTCGAGGCGGGGGGGCAGGGCCTGGCCGGGGAAGGGGTCGCCGTCGTGGTCGTTGACCCAGTCGTGCAGGGCCTTCACGTACACATCGGCGCCGGTGGCCAGGAAGAACGCCCGCTCGGCGCCGCCGCTGCGGCCCCGCTGCTCCAGCACCCGCTCCTGCCAGTGCAGGAACACCTGATCGTCCTCGAGCACGGTGTGGTTGGCGATGTGCTGCAGCCACCGGGGCCTCAGGCCCAGCAGCAGACCAGGCAGCCGGGACTGGAACTGGAAGGGGAAGCGGGCGAACAGGCGGCACTCGCCGCGGCGGATCGGTGTTGCGTAGACCACCGTGAGGATGCGGGCGAAGCCGGGCGCCGTGAGGTCGTGCCACATCAGGCCGGGGGCGGCGTAGGTGGTGTGCTGGCTGCCGAGCGTGCCCCGGCGGGGCCCCTCCTCCCACAGGGCCGTGAACCCCTCCGGACCGGAGCTGGTGATCGTCGCCAGCACCGGGGCGGCGTTCTCCCGCTTGCCCACCGTGCGGTGGTGGGTGAAGGGCACGTGGCTCACATCGAGCACGTTCTCCAGCAGGGTGAGGGCATCCATCGGCAGGTCCCGGAAGGTGTCCTGCACGAACCAGCCCGGCTCCTCCAGCACCGGTACCAGCGGCAGGGGCACCGCCGCGGCGTCGGCCGCCTCGCCGGCGAACACGAACAGCAGGTCCTGGGCCTCGGCGGTGGCGTAGGCCCGGCAACGGGATCGCAGGGCACTGGGGCTCGCCCCCGGCTCGGCCTGGGGGATGGCGGTGCAGTGGCCGTCTCCGGCGAAACTCCAGCCGTGGTAAGGGCACTCCAGCTCCCCCCCGGCATTGATCCGCCCCTGGCTCAGGGGCACCAGACGGTGCGGGCAGACATCGGCGAAGGCGCGCCAGACCTGGCCGGCGCGGTCCCACCAGAGCACCAGGTCCTCCTCGAGGAGGGTGAAGGCGGTGGGCCGGGCGGGATCGAGATCCCGCAGGTAGGCGACCGGATACCAGTGCTGGCGCCAGGCGGACTGCGTCATGGTGCCGATTCTGGTGGGGGGCGCCCGCAGGTGCGGGCCCGTTACGAGACGCCGCGGGGAGGGCGACCGCCGGTGGCGGCGCTCCTAGGACGGCCTGGAGGACACCCCTGCCATCCCTCCCGATACCCGTGGGCACCTTCCTGGCCGGCAATCCCCTGGCGATCTTCGCCCTGTTGCTGGTGCTGAGCGTGGTGGTGCCACCGCTGGTGCGGCCGCTGCGGCTGCCGGATCTGGTGGGGCTGCTGGCGGCGGGGGTGGCGATCGGTCCCCACGGCCTGGCCTGGCTGGTGTCCGGCAATGAGACGGTGCGGTTGCTCTCGGACGTGGGAGTGATCTACCTGCTGTTCATCGCCGGGCTGGAGATCGACCTGGGGGAGTTCCAGCGGATCCGGGCCCGCTCCTTCCGCTTCGGCCTGCTCACCTTCACCCTGCCGATGCTGGCCGGCACGGTGCTCGGGTTCGCCTACGGCTACCCGGCGGTGAGCGCCGTGCTGATCGGCTCGATCCTGGCCTCCCACACCCCCCTGGGCTATCCGATCGTGCGCAGCTTCGGCGCCATGCGGGAGGAGTGCGTCACGGTGGCGATCGGCGGCACGATCTTCACCGACATCGCCGCCCTGGTGGTGCTGGCC
>CAZBMT010000503.1:0-1835 GCA_964492645.1 uncultured Cyanobium sp.
ACTACGCCAGCCGCTTCTGGCACCCCGTCGCCGCCGCCGCCGATCTGCCACCGGGTCATGTGCGGGCGCTGGAGCTGCTGGGCCTACCCCTGCTGCTCTGCCACGGCGGCGACGGCCTGGTGCGGGCCTTCCGCAACCGCTGTCCCCACCGGGCGGTGGCCTTCCGGTCCCCAGAGGAGGGCAGTGTGGCCTGCCGGCGGCTGGTCTGCCCTTACCACGGCGGGACCTACGACCTGGGCGGCACGCTGCTGGCGGCCGCCCGGGAAGGGGAGTTCGTCGACCCGTTCGATCGCGGCGCCTGGCCGCTCGAAGCCCTCGGCTGCCAGGTGCGGGCCTCCCTGATCTGGGTGGCCCTGGGGGCCGATGCGATCCCCCTGGACGACCAGCTCGATCTGCCCCTGCAGGAAGCCCCCGAAGCCCTCGCCCGAACCCTGGTGCCCCTGGCCTTTCATGAGAGGGGGCTGGCCTGCAACTGGAAGATCGCCCACGACAACACCCTCGACGACTACCACGTCGCCATCGCCCACCCCACCACCCTGCATCGGCTGCAGGGCCCGGTGCGCGACTATCGCCACCGTTTCGGCACCTGGGCCAACGTGCTGGCCACCCCCGCACCAGAGGGGGATGGCGAGTTCCTCACCTACGGCCTGCCGCCCTGGAACCACCTGCTGCTGTGGCCCGACGGACGGATGGCGATGATCCAGTTCCTGCCCGAGACCCTGGCGAGCTGCCGCATGCAGGTATGGCTGCTGGGTCCCGCCTCACGCCAGGCCGAAGGGGAGGCCCTGATGGCGGAGATGGTCCACTTTCTGGCCGAGGACCGCGCCCTGGTGGAGTCGGCCCAGCGGGGGTACGGGGATGGCTTCGTCGCCGGCCCGCCGCACCGGCTGGAGGCCCGGATCCTGCACCAGCAAGCGATCTACGCGGCGCTGCTGCAGCCCTGGTACGCGTCGGGGCGGATGCCCAGGTAGACGGCCTCCTTGAACAGGGCACGCTTGGCGTCGGCGTCCTGGCGCTGCTCGGCGATGGCATAGCGGGCGCGCAGGGAGGCGACCAGGGCGGCCTGGCGAGGATCGGTTCCACCGCTGGACTGCCTGGCCGACGATGCGGCGGTCGGGGCGTCGATCACGTTCATCACGACGTAACTCTGTTCACGATGAACACATCTTATCGCTGTTCCCAGCTAACGGCTGACTGCGCAACCACTGCGCCATCGCCGTGTTGATCGTCCGCAGATCCGCCACCGGTTGGTTCGTGAAGGGCAGGGTGGGCAGGTAGCCGTCCGGTCCGAATTCAGGGGTGAAGCTCGGCGGCGGCGCCCCCCGTCTCACCGCCCGTTCGGCGAACAGTTGCCAGCAAGCCAGGTGGGCGGCAAGCGCCTCGGCATGCTCGGGGGCGAAGGGATGGGACACCTGGGGACCCTGGGCATGGCCCACCCTGGCGTGGATGTGGTCGACCCGATCGGCCATCGCCTGCACCGGCTCCAGATCCGGGGTCATCAGCCGTTCGGCCACCACGCACCAGTGGCTCAGGTCGGCCGTGAGCCGCAGCCCGGGCACGACCTTGAGCAGGGCCGGGATCGTCCAGGGCATCCCCAGGCAGCGGGAGCGGTGGGTTTCGAAGCTCACCGGCAGGCCGCTGGCGACCGCCAGCGCCTGGGCCTCGGCCAGGAAGGCCTGCTGCTCCTCCAGGGGCCAGGCGTCGCTGCCGGTGAGCACGGTCACCCGGTGGGGCCCCAATCCGGCGCACTGGTGCAGCAGCTCCCCCAGCTCCGCCAGGTGCTGCTCCGGCGTGCACCCCAGCTCCGGCACATAGCCACCACCCGTGACCACCTC
>CAZBMT010000504.1:0-1825 GCA_964492645.1 uncultured Cyanobium sp.
GCCCCCGCCAGGTAGCCGCAGCTGCGCCGCAGCTGGTGACCGCACAGCCAGGCCTCCATCGTGCCCTCGGGCCGGTAGTCGGGCTTGGTGTCGAAGAACGGCTGGTGCCCCTCCGCCCACCAGGTGAAGCGGTAGCCCTCGTCCCCGTCCAGCAGCTCGCTGTGGACCTCGATGCGCAGGTTCATGTCCACCCGCAGCACCGCGTCGTCCTCGGTGAAGAAGTAGGTGCGGCGCGAGCGCCAGAGTCCCAGGTTGCGGGCGAACCAGCGCCGCAGACTGGTGTCGAGGCGGATGCGGCTCTGCACGGCAGGGACCCGGGGGTGGCCGGGCTTGGTCGGAGTGGTCATGGCGGGCCCACCCAGGCACACGGACACGGTCCCTGAAGTCCTAGCGACGATTCCGGGATCTGCCAAAACCCCATAAGGTTGACTGCATCGCCGCATGCCTGTCGTTGCCGGTCCTGGGGGAGCCCGATGTCCCGCCCACCACGCCGCCCCCCTCGCCGCCGTCGGCGTTGGCCGAGGCCGGTACCGCCACCGGCGAGGCCCAGAAACCGCTCAAGCTGCTCCTGGTGGCGGCCCGCCACCACATGGCCTCCGCCGACCTGCGGGCCCTGCTGGCCTTCCTGAACTCGGAGGACTGCACCTGCAAGGTGTCCCTCCAGGTGGCCGATCCGGCCGACCACCCTGAGCTGCTCGAACTGCACCGGCTGGTGGCCACCCCGGCCCTGGTCAAGCTCGATCCCCTGCCCAAGCAGGTGTTCGCGGGCAACACCCTGGCGGTGCAGCTGCGCATCTGGCTCCCCCGCTGGCAGCAGATGGAGGTGGTCACCAGCCTCGGGCTGAGTCTGCGGCCGGCGGAGATCGACGGCAGCCGCAGCCAGCGGGAGGTACAGCTCGAGGACCAGCTGCTGGTGCTGCGTCAGGAGAACGAAACCCTGATCGAGCGGCTGGGCGTCCAGGAGCGGCTGCTGCGCATGGTGGCCCACGAGCTGCGCACCCCCCTCACCGCCGCCAAGCTGGCCCTGCAGAGCCATGCCCTGGGCCAGATCGACGAGAGCCGCTTCCGCGACGTGCTCAACCGCAGGCTTGACGACATCGAGGCCCTCTCCAGGGATCTGCTGGAGGTGGGCACCACCCGCTGGGAGGCCCTGTTCAACCCCCAGCGTCTCGATCTCAGCCAGGTGGCGGCCGAGGCCATCCTCGAACTGGAGAAGCTCTGGGTCGGTCGGGGCCTGCAGCTGGTCACCGACATCCCCGCCGACCTGCCCGATGTCCACGCCGACCAGCGGCGCATGCGCCAGGTGTTCCTCAACCTGCTGGAGAACGCCATGAAGTTCACCCCCGACGGCGGCAAGGTGAGCCTGAGCCTCATGCACCGCACCAGCCAGTGGGTGCAGGTGAGCATCTGCGACAGCGGGCCGGGCATTCCCCGCCAGGAGCAGCACCGCATCTTCCAGGACCGGGTGCGGCTGCCCCAGACCTCCGGCACCACCTCCGGCTTCGGTGTGGGCCTGTCGGTGTGCCGCCGCATCGCCGAGGTGCACGGCGGCCGCATCTGGGTGGTGTCCGAACCCGGCGAGGGCGCCTGCTTCAACTTCACGGTGCCGGTGTGGACAGGTCAGAGCTCTCCCGAGCCGGACCGCACGGCCGCTGCCGGGCCCAACGCCGGTGACCTTCCTTGACGAAGGGTCCCTCCGGCCCGTAGCGTCCAGCACATCAGACCGGCGCCAAGCCGGCTGTGGCCTCGCCCCCATCGTCTAGAGGCCTAGGACACCTCCCTTTCACGGAGGCGACAGGGGTTCGAATCCCCTTGGGGGTATGCA
>CAZBMT010000505.1:0-1822 GCA_964492645.1 uncultured Cyanobium sp.
GTGCGCCAGGGCCTGTTCCGCTACGACACCGGCCAGAGCTTCGAGACCTACCTCGAGAAGAGCTACTGCAAGACCGCCTCCCTGATCGCCAACAGCGCCCGGGCCGCCGGGGTGCTCACCGGACTCAGCGAACCTCGCCTCGATGCCCTCTACCGCTTCGGCCGCCAGCTGGGCCTGGCCTTCCAGGTGGTCGATGACATCCTCGATTTCACCGCCAGCGACCAGCAGCTGGGCAAACCCGCCGCCAGTGACCTGGCCTCCGGCTACCTCACCGCCCCGGTGCTGTATGCCCTTGAGGAACGGCCCGCCCTGGCGGGGCTGATCGAGCGGGAGTTCTGCGAGGCCGGCGACCTCGACCAGGCCCTGGCCATGGTGCGCGGCTGCGAGGCCATCGGCCGCTCCCGTGCCCTGGCCGAAGGCTTCGCCCGCGAGGCCCACGAGGCGATCGAGTGGCTGCCCCCCTCGGAGCCCCGCAGCGCCCTGCGGGCCCTGCCCGAGTTCGTCCTCAGCCGCCTCTACTGACAGTGCCCTACCGATCCAGCCGCACCTCCTCCAGGGAGTTGAGGCAGACCACACCCTGCGGATAGTCCCGGCAGCCGACCCCCGGCGGCAGCAGCACATGCACCCGGCAGCCGGCCCCCAGGGCGGCGGCGACCCCGGCGCTGGAGTCCTCGAAGGCCCAGCAGGCGGTCGGTGCCACCCCGAGCCGCCGGGCCGCCAGCAGGAAGGCATCCGGGGCGGGCTTGCCGTCGCCCAGTTCCGGATCGTCGCCATGGACCCTGACCTCGATCAGGGCCATCCAGGGGTGGGGGGCCACCTTGATCGCCACCGCCGGGCGGGCACTGCTGGTGGCCAGCGCCATCGGGATCCCCAGGGCCCGGCAGCGCCGCACCAGGGCCTCGGCACCGGGCATGGCCGGGGCCGAGGCCAGCAGGGCCTCGGCGATGGGCTGGCGCACCGCCAGCAGCTCCTCCTCGCTCAGGCGGGGGCCCCCCGAGGCGGCGATCCACTGGCGCACCTGGCTGGCGCAGTCGAGCCGGCGGCGGCCCCGCAGGCTGAGCAGCTCGGCCTCATCGAGCGACCGGCCGAAGCGGCTGGCCGCCGCCTGCCAGGCCCGGGCATGGGCGGGCTCGGTGTCCAGCAGCAGACCGTCGAGATCGAACAGGCAGGCGGCGGGTCGCTGGGGCATCCCCCCAGCCTGCATCAGGACGGATCGTTCTCGGGGTAGCGATCCTCCAGGGCGGTCTCCAGGGTGGTGAGCAGCAGCACCAGGGCGGCGCGCTCATCCAGTTCGCTGCCGCTCACCTCGCGGATCCAGCGCTGGCAGAGCGCCTCGATCTGCTGGAACAGGGCCGTGGTGCCCCGCAGCAGGGTCATCACCTTCTCGACGTTGTCCTCATCGATGTCCGGCGGCAACCCCACCACGTAGCGGCGGCCGTCGTCCCCCACGTAGGTGAGGTTGCCGTCGGCGTCGAGCGTCGGGCCGGCATGGGGCGTGATCGGCTGCTCCTCCATGGCCTTCCGCTCCAGTCCCGTGGGGTCGTTCCCTGGCTAACCCCGCCGGCCGCTCTTGCCAAGCAGCGATGAGCAGCCCTGATCGCCCGGCCAGCCGCTCCGGGCCTGAGGGGTCTCAGCGGTTGAGTTTCTGCATGCGCCAGGTCACGAACGTGCCGATCGGGCTCCAGAGCAGGAACGGCACCAGCAGCAGGGCGGCGACTGGGGAACCGGCCAGCGTCGTCAGGGCCAGGCCGAGGCCCCAGATCCACCCGGCCAGGCCCACCGCCGTTCCCCAGGCCAGCCGGCGGGTGCGGCAGATCAGCAG
>CAZBMT010000506.1:0-1819 GCA_964492645.1 uncultured Cyanobium sp.
TCGCGGCGGCAGCCTGCCTTGCCCTGGCCGTGGGCCGGGTGCCCTACCCGGCCCTGATCATCGCCACGGCCCTGGTGGGCTGGATCGGCGGGCGGCTGCGGCCGGCCCTGTTCCGGGCCCCCTCACCCCATACCCCCGGTGCCCCTGCGGGCGCCTCCCAACCGCAGGGCGCCCTGCACGGCGACGACACCCCCACGCCCGCCCACGCCCGTTTTCGCTGGCCCGGACTCGCCCTCACCCTGCTCGGGGGCGGAGCGGCCCTCGGCCTGCCCCTGACCCTGCTGACGCTGGCGGGGGGCTGGAACGGCCCGCTGCCCACCATGGCCCGGTTCTTCTCCAAGGTGGCCCTGGTCAGCTTCGGCGGGGCCTATGCCGTGCTCCCTTACGTGGCCCAGGGGGCGGTGGACACGTACGGCTGGCTGAACGCCGCCCAGATGGTGGACGGCCTGGCCCTGGGAGAGACCACACCGGGGCCTTTGATCATGGTAGTGGCCTTCGTGGGCTTCATGGGGGGCTGGAACGGCAGCGGCACCCTCTCGGCCGGCGTGGTGGCCGCGCTGGTGGTGGTGTGGTTCACCTTCCTGCCCTCCTTCCTGTTCATCCTGGCCGGCGGCCCCCTGGTGGAGGCGAGCCGGGAGGACCTGCGGGTCGGCGCCCCTCTCACCGCCATCACCGCCGCCGTGGTGGGGGTGATCCTGAGCCTGGCGCTCTATCTGGCCGGCCCGGCCCTGGCCCCCGGCGGCGGCCTGGACGGCGGCGCCGTGCTGGTGCTGGTGGCGGCCGTGGCGCTGCTGGGCCGGGGACTCGGAGCCCCGGCCGTGATCGGCGCCGCCACCGCAGTGGGCCTGGGGCGCTGGTGGCTCAGCGGCGGGAGCTGAATCCGGCCCTCAGGGAATCATGCCGCAGACGAACAGCTTGTTCATCACCGGGCCGGCGACCTGGTCGATGAAGGACTGACGCAACTGGGCATCATCGTTGAGGAGGTCGAGCACGCGCTGCTCCTGGGACCCGCGCCGCTCGCTGCGGGCGGCCCAGAGCTGCTCGCAGCTGGACTTCTGGTAGCGCTCGATCACCTTCTTGGCCACCAGATTGACGACCGGAGACTGGGCCCGGACGGGGCCGGCGGTCAGCAGACAACCCGTGAGACCGGCGGCCACACCCATCGCGACACTTCCAGTGACACCCAGAGCGACACCCAGACGGGCCAGCGGGCGGTTCAGCATGGAGCGCCAGGGAGAAGGGCACCCACGGTAGATCCATCCCCCCGGCCGGCCTCAGAAGACGTCCAGGGGCTCGCGGCTCGTCGACTGCACACCCCCGGCGGCAATGGCATCGACCCGCACGGTGAGGGAGGACGCCTGGCGCCGGGCCGATTCGCCACAGCTGCGCGGCGTGGGGAAGATCTTGCCCGGGTTGGCCAGGCCCGCCGGGTCGAAGGCGTCGCGCACCAGGCGCATGGTGGCCAGGTCGTCGGCGGCGAACATCCAGTCGAGGTAGCAGCGCTTGTCGCTGCCCACCCCGTGCTCGCCGGTGATGCTGCCGCCCGCCTCGATGCAGAGCCGCAGGATCTCGGCCCCCAGCTCCTGCACCCGGTCGGTCACGCCGGGTTCATCGGCCCGGTACAGGATCAGGGGGTGGAGATTGCCGTCGCCGGCGTGGAACACGTTGGCCACCGGCAGGTCGTAGCGGCGGCTGAGCGCCTCGATCGCCGCCAGCACCGAAGGCAGGGCGCTGCGGGGCACGACGCCGTCCTGCACGTAGTAGGTGGGGGTGATGCGGCCGACGGCGGCGAAGGCGGACTTGCGCCCCTTCCACAGCA
>CAZBMT010000507.1:0-1815 GCA_964492645.1 uncultured Cyanobium sp.
GGCAGCACCTACTTCGGCCACGAGGAGTGGCGGCCCCTGGCGCCGCCGATGAAGATCCTCGAGCACGCCGACGAGATCCGCCGCCGGCTGCTGATGGCCCTGGAAGAAGCGGAACAGACCAGGGATCCGGAGCGGCGCCGCTTCCTGCAGTCGGTGGTGGTGGTGGGGGCAGGGCCGGCGGGGTGCGAGCTGGCCGGCTCCCTGATCGAACTGATGCACCGGGCCGTCGAGCGCGATTTCAAGCAGCTGGAGCGCGCCCAGTGCCGGGTGATCCTGCTGGATGCGGTGGACCGGGTGCTGCCGGCGATGGCGGCAAACCTGTCCGCCGACGCGGCGGCCTACCTGCAGCGCGCCGGCGTCGAGCTGCGCCTGAACACCCTGGTGGCCGCCATCGAACCCGGCCGGGTGATCCTCAGGCGCCCCTCGGACGTCGCCGCCGGCGAGGCGGGCGCCGGCGGCGATGGCCTCGGCGACCTGGAGGCGGCCACGATCTGCTGGACCGCCGGGGTGCGTGCCTCGCGCCTGGGCCGGCTGCTGGCCGAGCGCACCGGCGCCCCGGTCGACCGGGGCGGACGGCTGCAGGTGGAGGCCGATTTCTCGCTGCCGGGGCACCCGGAGATCCGGGCGGTGGGCGATCTCTGCCACTACGCCCACACCGCCGACGGCCGGGTGCTCCCCGGGATGGCGGGGCCGGCGGTGCAGATGGGCGGCTGGGTGGCGCGCGACATCCTGGCGGGCCTGGAAGGGCGTCGCAGCGAGCCGTTCCGCTGGTTCGACCTGGGCAGCATGGCCGTGATCGGCCCCTGGTACGCGGTGGCGGATCTGCGCGGACTGCACGTGAGCGGGCTGGCGGGCTGGATCCTGTGGGCCCTGGCCCATCTGGCCTTCATCCCCGACACCGAGAACCGCATCGCCCTGTTCAGCAAGTGGATGTGGCAGATCGCCACCCGCCAGCGCACGGCCCTGCTGATCACCGGCCGTCCCGACCAGCACATCGGCGTGGATGTGGGCCTGGAGCGGGCCGTGCCGCCGGATGGCGTGGCTCAGTCGCCGGAAGCGCCCCCTTCCGGACCCTTGAACCGGTTGATCAGCACCCCCAGGATCACCGCCATGTAAAGCGGCCCGGCGATCCCCAGCACCACGCTGGCCATGCGCGCCGGAGGCCTGGCCGGGGTGATGTCCCCGTAACCGGTGGTGGTCAGGCTCACGAAGGCGAAGTAGTTGATGCGGGCGAAATCGATCTGCCAGACGCTGGTGCCGTCGGTGTGCGGATGGGGCCGGACGATGGCGGCGGGATCGTCGCTGCTGTTGGACACGAAGCTGCCGGGTTGGATCGTCTCCAGCGCGCTCAGCACCAGGCCGCCGCTGAGGCCGAGCAGCAGGTAGCCGGCCACCGCTCCGACCACCACCGGGCTGGTGGCCCGGGGCTCCCGGCCGAGGGCCCGCACCAGCCGCACCAGGCTCCAGCCGATGAACAGCGTGGTGAGCACCAGCAGGGGCAGGCCGGAGAAGCGCCGTTCCTCAGGCGTCAGCAGCCAGAACGGCTGGGCGAGCAGGTTGGCGCCGCCCAGGGCCAGGAAGATCCGGTCGCTCCAGGGGCGCCGTCGCCTGCGGACGAGGAAACCGCTCAGCTCCACGGTGGTGAAGGCGGTGATCAGGAAGAAGCCCACCGACCCGACCAGGTGCAGCGACCGGGGGAACGCCAGGCTGAGCATCACCAGCAGGCAGAGGACCAGCAGGCGGCGGTAGAAACGGTGTCGGCGTCGCACCGGAAGGTCCGTGGCTGGGGACGCCGGCGGCGGTCGGGTCACGGAC
>CAZBMT010000508.1:0-1808 GCA_964492645.1 uncultured Cyanobium sp.
CCTGTTCGGCAGCTCGGCCGCCCCCCAGGAAGCCCGCCGTCTGCGGGGTCTGGCGGCCAGCCAGGGGATCATCGAAGGGCCCGCCCGTCTGGTGTTCCACCCCTCCGAGTTCGACCGGATCCAGCGCGGCGATGTCCTGGTGACCGTCTCGACCACCGAAGCCTTCAACATCCTGCTGCCCCTGCTGGGCGGGATCGTCACCGACAGCGGCGGCCTGCTCTCCCACGCGGCGATCGTGGCCCGGGAGTACGGCATCCCCGGCGTGGTGGGCACCCGCGAGGCCACCCAGCGCCTCGCCGACGGCCAGCGCCTGCGGGTGGACGGCACCGCCGGTGAGGTGACGGTGCTGGCATGAGCCGGGTCGTTCCCCTCGCGGCCGCCGACGATCTCGCGCGCTTCGGGGCCAAGGCTGTGGGCCTGGGCCAGGCTCTGCGCGACGGCCTGCCGGTGCCGAGAGGCTTCGCCCTCGCCGCCGATCTGGTGGAGGCGGTGGCCGGTGGTGACGATGACGCCATCGCCGAGGTGCGCTCGGCGGTGGGCAGTCTGGCCGGTCCGCTGGCGGTGCGCTCCTCCGCCATCGACGAGGACGGCGCCGCCGCCAGCTTCGCCGGCCAGCACCTGACCCTGCTCAACGTGCCCTGCCTGGAGGCGCTGGCCGCGGCCCTGCGGGATGTGTGGTGGTCGGCCAACTCCGATGCCGCCATCAGCTACCGCAAGCGGGTGGGCCTGTTCAGCCGCCCCAGCGTCGGCGTCGTCGTCCAGACGCTGCTCTCGCCTGTCTGCGCCGGGGTGATGTTCACCTGCAACCCCGTCACCGGTGTCGACGAGCGGGTGATCGAGGCGAGCTGGGGCCTGGGGGAGGCGGTGGTGGCGGGCCTGGTGATCCCCGACCACATCTGCCTCGATCGGGCCGGGCAGGTGCGGGAGTGCCGGCCGGGCTACAAGACCGTGGCGATCCGGCCGCTGGCCGGTGGCGGAACGCGGGAGGAGACGCTGCCGAGCGAACTGGTGGAGCGGCTCTGCCTTGATGACGCCCAGCTCCAGGCCCTCAACCGCCTTGCCCTGCGCTGCGAGGAGGTCTACGGCCCCGGCCGTGATCTGGAGTGGGCGTTTGCCGATGACGCTCTGGTTCTGCTTCAGTGCCGGGCGATCACCAAGGCCGGACCCTGAATGCGCGGCGCCCCCGTCGAAGTGCTGCAGCGCGTGCCGCTGTTCGCCGATCTCAGCCCCGAGGAGCTCCAGCAGATCGCCCTTCTGTTCAAGAAGCGGGACTTCGAGGCCGGCGAAACGATCATCCAGGAGGGTTCCAGTGGCTCCGCCTTCTATGTGATCGAGGCCGGGGAGGCGACGGTGTCGATCCAGGGGACCGTGCGCTCCCGGCTCGGCGCCGGCGACTTCTTCGGTGAGATCGCTCTGATCGATGACGGCACCCGCATGGCCACGATCACCACCTCCACCCGGCTCGACTGCTACGGCCTCACCTACTGGGACTTCCGCCCCCTGGTGGAGTCCAACGGCGTGATCGGGTGGAAACTGTTGCAGCGCATGGCGATGATGCTGCGCGACGCCCGCAGGGGCTGAGCCGGCGCCATGGACCTGCTGCAACGCCCCCGGTCCGGCATGGCCACGGCATGGTTAGGCGCCGGGCGGGCCCTGGCGCTGGGGGTGCTGGCGCTTCCGGTCGCTGCGGCGGTCCCGGCGTCTGGCGCGGCGCCCGCGTCCACCTGCGAAGCCCGGATCCGGGCGGTGCAGACGGAGATCCTGCGCCGCAACCTGGCCACCGGCTCCGGGCCGCCCCTCAACGCCTT
>CAZBMT010000509.1:0-1803 GCA_964492645.1 uncultured Cyanobium sp.
GCGGGACGCATCAAGGCCTCTGGAACCTTCGACCAGCTCCGCCAGCGCTCGGATACCTTCAATGATCTGACCTCCTTTGAGCGACGTCTTTCCAGCCCCCTTGGTTGATGGCGTCGCCACGGTTTTCCCGGGTTGAAGCGCATGGCTTCGATCGTTGTATTTGCGCTGTTCCCTTTCCCTGAGCGGCCCCCATCTGCCTGGATCGCTGCGCCCGCCGGGAAGGGGCTGCTAGGGTCAAAAATCAACGTTCCATGCCGGAGCCTGTGAGTTTTCTGGCCGGTCTGAACGAGGCCCAGCGGCGGGCGGTCGATCACCACACCGGCCCCCTGCTGGTGGTGGCCGGGGCCGGCAGCGGCAAGACCAGGGCCCTCACCCACCGCATCGCCCATCTGATCGGGCACCACGGCGTCGATCCGGCCCAGGTGCTGGCGGTCACCTTCACCAACAAGGCCGCCCGGGAGATGAAGGAGCGGCTGGAGGTGCTGCTGGCCCAGCGGCTGGCCCAGAGCCAGTTCGGCCAGCCCTGGAGCACCCTGCCCGCCCGGGAGCAGAAGCAGCTGCGCAGCCGCATCTACCGGGAGGTGATCAAGGACCTCTGGATCGGCACGTTCCACGCCCTGTTCGCCCGGCTGCTCCGCTTCGACATCGACAAGTTCCGCGACCCCGAGGGGCTCACCTGGACCCGCCAGTTCTCCATCTACGACGAGAGCGACGCCCAGAGCCTGGTCAAGGAGATCGTCACCCAGGAGATGCAGCTCGACCCCAAGCGCTTCGAGCCCAAGAAGGTGCGCTGGGCGATCAGCAGCGCCAAGAACCAGGGCTGGCTGCCGGAGCGGCTCGAGGAGGAGCACCCCGGCCCCCGCGGCAAGCACGAGGCCGAGGCCTACCGCCGCTACCGGCGCGCCCTGGCCGCCAACAACGCCCTCGATTTCGACGACCTGCTGCTGATGCCGGTGCAGCTGCTGCAGCAGAACGAGCAGATCCGCCACTACTGGCACCGCCGGTTCCGCCATGTGCTGGTGGACGAATACCAGGACACCAACCGCACCCAGTACGACCTGATCAAGCTGCTGGTGGCCAACGGCCATCCTCCCGAGCGCTTCGACGACTGGGAGGGTCGCTCGGTGTTCGTGGTGGGCGACGCCGACCAGAGCATCTACAGCTTCCGGGCCGCCGACTTCACGATCCTGATGGGGTTCCAGCAGGAGTTCGGCGACGGCTCCCTCGACGCCGACACCACCACGATGGTGAAGCTGGAGGAGAACTACCGCTCCACCGCCACGATCCTGGAGGCGGCCAACGCCCTGATCGCCAACAACAGCGAGCGCATCGACAAGGTGCTGCGCCCCACCCGCGGCGAGGGGGAGCCCATCAGCCTCACCCGCTGCGACGACGAGATCGCCGAGGCCGAGGCGGTGGTGCACCGGATGCGGATGCTGGAGGCGGCCCACCCCGAGCTGCGCTGGGGCGACATGGCCGTGCTCTATCGCACCAATGCCCAGTCCCGCGCCATGGAGGAGTCGCTGGTGCGCTGGGGCCTGCCCTACATCGTGGTGGGGGGTCTGCGCTTCTACGACCGGCGCGAGATCAAGGATGTGCTCGCCTACCTGCGCCTGCTGGTCAACCCGGCGGACACCGTCAGCCTGCTGCGGGTGCTGAACGTGCCCCGGCGGGGCATCGGCAAGACCACCATCGAGCGGCTCACCGATGCGGCCAACCAGCTGGGGCTCCCCCTGTGGGAGGTGGTCAGCGATCCGGAGGCCGTCCGCTCCCTCGCCGGCCGCTCCGCCCGGGGGGTGCTGC
>CAZBMT010000510.1:0-1794 GCA_964492645.1 uncultured Cyanobium sp.
GGCGCCCCTGATCGCCGGCGGCCTGGCGGGCGCGATCGGTGGCCAGGCCCTGGCCCCCCACCTCTCCGATCACCGCCTGCGCCAGGGCTTCGCCGCCCTGCTGGTCGGTTCGGCCCTGCTCACGGGCGCCGAAGCCCTCCAGCGCCAGCGCAGCGCCACGGCGATGGGAGCAACCAACCTCCACCGCGCCATCCCCACCCACGCCGCCTCCCCCCAGCGATGACCCAGCTCCTGTTCCAGTTCCGCCTGCACAGCCGCCACGGGGCTGCCGGCGAAGCCCTCCGCGTCGACGTCCGCAACGGCGGGCAGGAGCCGTGGCAGCCGCTGGAGCCCAGCCTGCGGACCCCCGGCTTCCGGCTCTACCTGCTGTCGCTGCTTCTCTGCCAGCACCACTATCTGGTGGCCAACGCCGTCGAGCGGCATCTGCCCCTGGCGGAGGTGAAGGGAATCCTCAGCGTGACGGCCTCCACCGACTGGATGATCGAAGCGGTGGAGGGCACCTTCGCGGTGCGGCTGGAGGCGGCCGACGGGGCGCCGGCCCCAGTGCTGGATGAGGCCAGCCGGGCCTTCCTTGAGCGACGCATGAAGGTCTGCCCGGTGTCGCGGAACCTGCCCGGTACGGTGGCCAAGTCGATCGTGGTGGAAGCGGCTTGATCCTCCGGCCCTACGAGCCTGGCGACTGGCCGGCGGTGTGGGCGGTGCTGGAGCCGGTGTTCCGGGCCGGCGAGACCTTCCCCCACGACCCGGCGATCGACGGCGACGCGGCCCGTCGGGCCTGGGTGGAGGACGTGGCCGCCACCGTCGTGGCCACCGATGCGGACGGGGCGATCGTGGGCACCTACTACCTGCGGCCCAACCAGCCGTGCCTGGGCGCCCACGTGGCCAACGCCGGCTATGTGGTGGCCGAGGCAGCCAGGGGCCGCGGAGTGGGCCACGCCCTCTGCCGCCACTCCCAGGAGGAGGCCCGGCGGCGGGGCTTCACGGCGATGCAGTTCAACCTGGTGGTGAGCACCAACACAGCCGGCGTGGCCGCCTGGAGCCGCAACGGCTTCGCCACCATCGGTCGGCTGCCGGGCGCCTTCCGCCATCCCCGACTGGGGGAGGTGGAGGCCCTGGTGATGTTCAAGACACTGGCCTGAGCTCAGGGAGTCGGGTGTTCCCGGCAGGGCATCCAGAGCGATCCCATGGCGTGGACACCTTCGCAGCCGAGCTCCTTCGCCTTCCTGAGAGCCTCTTCGCGGCTGGGGTAGGCGTAGAGGTTGGGCTGGCCCTGGCCTGAGCTGTGGTTGTGGTGCTGGTGCACCTGGCCGCTTGGGCTGCCGAGGCGGTAGGGACCCATCCCGTCCATGCCCGCCCACCAGACCCCCATCACGTTGACACCGGCCACCAGGATCCCCATCCCCACCACCGACGCGTTGATCACGCCCATGGCCACCGCGCCGAGGCTCAGCACCCCCATCGGCACCACGCCGATGCTCACCACCCCCATCGGCACGATGCCGATCGAAATGATGCCCAGAGGGGCGATGCCGACGGCGAGGATCTTGGGGCGCCCGCCGCAACCGGTCTCGGCGGCGGCCGGTGGGGATTCCGGCGCCAAGGGCAGGGGCATCAGTGGGAACCGTGGCTGGCCGAGCCGCCCTTGGTGTCGCCATGGGTGGCGCAGGGCATCCACATGCTGCCCATCTTGTGGGCCCCGGTGCAGTTGAAGTGCTTGGCGGCCGCCTCGGCTTCCGCCTTGGTGGCGAACATCGCCTTCTGGGGACCGGAGCCAGTCTGCTGGGCCAGGGCGGG
>CAZBMT010000511.1:0-1789 GCA_964492645.1 uncultured Cyanobium sp.
ATCTGGATCCGATGGATGTGGTGCAGGCCGGCAATCTCGGCCTGATCCATGCCGTGGAGCGCTACCTGCCGGAACGGGGCTACAGATTCTCCACCTACGGCTCCTGGTGGATCCGCCAGGCGGTGCAGCGCCATCTCCAGGAATCCACGGGGCTCTTCAGGATCCCGCCCCAGATGGCAGCCCTGGCGCGCAAGGTTCATGCCCTGCGCAACGGCTCGGCGGAGCCCCTTTCGCTGGAGGCGATTGGCGCCCGGCTGGGGGAGAGTCCCCGGCGGCTGGAAACCGTGCTTCAGGCCTCCCACGACCTGCAGACCCTCTCCCTCGACCGTGCCCTCGGCAGCGCCGACGGAGAGGCGTGCCTGACGGATCTGATCGGCGATCCCAGGGAGCCCGGCCTTCAGGACGATTACCTGTGGCTGCACCGTGCCATCACCCGGCTGGATCCGATGGAGCGGCGGGTGCTGCGGCTTCGCTATGCCGGCGTCGAGCCGGCGTCGCTGGCGACGATCGGCGAGGGCATCGGCCTGACGAAGCACAAGGTGCAGCATCTGGAACGCAAGGCCCTGCTGAGGCTGCGGCGCTGTCTGGCCGAGGACGCCTGATCCGCGCGCCGGGGGCCCGTCCTTGCGATGGGGGTCACCCCTTCTCCACGGAGTGCGACGGCCAGCGACGAAGGCGTACTTCGCCAGCAAGGCCTGCAGGAGGCAGTGTCCGGCGCCAGTGCCGTGGTGTCAGCCTGTCCGGGCTCTGTAGCGATTCATCTCCTTTCGGCAGCCCACGGCGTCCTTATCTGGCATAAGCAGCCAGAACCACGGACAGGCTCCGATGAAGACGACCCGCCTGGAGGCCTTCAGTGACGGTGTGCTGGCCATCGTCATCACCATCATGGTGCTGGAGATCAAGGTGCCGCACGACACCGAACCGGCGGCGCTGGTGCCCCTGATCCCCGTCTTCCTGAGCTATCTGCTGAGCTTCATCTATATCGGCATCTACTGGAACAACCACCACCACATGCTGCACACCCTGCAGCGCGTCAACGGCTCCGTGCTGCTGGCCAACCTCCACCTGCTGTTCTGGCTGTCGCTGGTGCCCTTCGCCACCGGCTGGATGGGCCAGAACCACCGGGCGATCGCCCCGTCTGTCCTCTATGGCGCCGTGATGGTGATGGCGGCCCTTGCCTATTTCATCCTCCAGGGGCGGATCATTGCCAGCCAGGGCCCCGATTCCCTGCTGCGCAAGGCGGTGGGCCGAGACTGGAAGGGGAACACATCCCTGAGCCTCTATCTGGTGGCGATGCTGGCGAGTCTGCGCTCACCGGCCGTTGGCCAGGCGATCTACGCGCTGGTGGCCCTGATGTGGCTGATCCCCGATCGCCGCATCGAGCGGGTGCTGTCCGTTTAGGCGGTCCGCCCAGCTAGGCGGCCTGGACGCGCACCAGCGCCTCGGCGGCGAAGGCTGCCGCCTGCTCCAGCAGGCGCCGTTCCTCCTCGTCGGCCCGGGTGCAGGCGAAGCCGTAGCGGGCCCGCACCCGCTCGGAGGCCTGGCGCAGTGCCAGGGTGCCCCGGGTCCGCAGCTCCGCCACCGTCACGGTCTGGCCCGGGGCGAGGTGCTCGAGGATCACCGTGGAGGGGGAATAGAGGAGGGTTCTGTCCCCGTCCGGCCATTCCAGCGTCAGCTCGACTTCCGGCATGGCGGTCCCCACCACCCATAGGCAGGATTGTGGGCCGGGGCCGCGCTGGCTGTGGTGGCGATCACGACAGCACGATCACGGCAGCTTGATCACGCCAGC
>CAZBMT010000512.1:0-1787 GCA_964492645.1 uncultured Cyanobium sp.
ACGCTGACGGTCGTCAGGGACTGGGCCTTGGGCGCCGTCACCGTCAGCAGGCCATCGCGGTAGTGGGCCTCGAGGGCGTCGCGTTGGATGCCTCCGGGGAAGCGGAAGCTGCGGCTCCAGGTGCCGTAGCGGAACTCGCTCAGCAAGGGGGCCCGCCGGCGGTTGTCCGCCGTTGGGGTTTCGCCGTTGGCGGCCTCAGGGGCAGCGGCGACGGCGGGCTGGCTGCGGCGCTCGGCACTGATGATCAGGGACCGGTCGGTGGCCTTGACGTCGATGGAGGCGCGGTCGACGCCGGGGAGTTCGAGGGCAATGGTGTAGCTGTCCTCGGTCTCGTGGATCTCGGCGGCGGGAACACGCTCGGCCGTCTGCAGCTGCTGCTCCAGCCGGTCGAACAGATCGAAGGGGGAAGGATGAAGCGTGCGCATGGTTGGTGCTTCCAATGGGAGCGACGGGGATGGTCGGGTGAGGAACCACCCGCTCGATCAATGTGCCCGCCCTGGCCGGAGGCATCGAGGGGGAGAACCGACGCTGCCGGTTCGGTCCCCCCGACCAGGTTCGGCCCCTACGCCAGCGGGGGCGGAGAACCGGAACGGGGCGGCTCCAGCCACCACCAGCGGCCGAAGGCGGCCGCCTGGCCGCAGGGCAGACCGCCCCCATCCGGCAGTGACCACAGCCGGGCGTTCTCGATCCGGAAGCGGCGGCCGCCGCTGTCGATGCGGATGCCGCCGTAGCCCTCGAGGGACTCGATCCGGCGGGCCCGCTCCAGGGCGAGGGCCCGGCTGCGCCGTTCGGCGGGCTCCGCCGTGAGCCGCGAGGGCAGACCCACCATGGCCCCCCAGGGTCGGCGCCAGAGCACCAGGGCGGCCCGGTTGGCGTAGATCAGCCGGGGATCGGCGCCGCCGTCATGGGCGAGCACGACGGTGGCGGCCACGAACAGTTCCTGGGCCGCCTGCAGTGATGTAAGGCCGCCCGCCGGCCCGGCGAGGAGGGGTCGACCGAAGGCAAGCCGGTGGCCCTCGATCAGCCGCCCGGCGGTGGCGATGGCCTCCTGGCTCAGCCAGGGGGGTGCTTCAGGCCTCGGCATCCGCCCCGGTGGCCATCGCCCGCACCATCGCCTGCTGGCCCATGGCCGTCCCGTGGGCCGTCAGCCGCTCGAGGAAGAGCCGGTTGGCCTCCGGGAAGCGGGGCTCTTCCGCCAGGGGCAGGGGACCGGCGCCATCCAGTCCCGATTCCCCTTCCATGGCCGGGGTGATCACCACCAGATCGGGGTCGAGAGGGGCGTCGTAGCGCCACCAGCGGGCCGGATCGGCGATGGCCGGATGGACCGGATGGGGGGCGTGCTCCAGGGGCGCCGCCACCCCCTCCCGGCGGCGTTTGGCCAGGTCGCCCAGCAGCTGGCTGCGGGTGCGGCCCCGCAGCTGGAACAGCACGAAGGGGTCCTCGCTGAAGCGATCCCCCATCAGGTAATAGACGGCACTGATGTGCTTGCAGGGGTTGGCCTTGTCGGGGCAGCTGCACTCGCTGCGCACCTCCTGGAGCTTGAACGGGAACAGGCGCTTGCCGCTGGCGGCGAAGGCCCGCTCGATGTCGGCCGGCATGATCCCGGCCAGCAGCTGGGCCGACCAGCGGGCCTTCTGGCTCAGGGCCTCCAGCACGTAGCCCCAGTCCTCGTCGTTGAGCACGTCGAGCCAGAGCTTCACTTTGTAGGGATCCGGGTCGGTGCCCTGGACCCGGGCGTGAACCCGGCGCCCCTCGAAGCGGATCGAGACGACGTTGCCCTCCCGGGC
>CAZBMT010000513.1:0-1783 GCA_964492645.1 uncultured Cyanobium sp.
AGCACCCGCAGCAGCGACGTCTTGCCGCAGCCGCTCGGCCCGCTGATCAGCAGCCGCTCGCCGGCGCCCAGCTGCAGATCCAGCTCGCGCACCAGCAGTCCGTCGCCCCCCGGGTTGGCCACGCTCAGCCGCTGCAGCCGTAGCGCCGGGCCCACGGGAGTGGCCGGGGTGGCGGCGGGCCGGGCGCCGGTGGCGGCGCGCAGTTCGCCGATGCGGTGCAGGCTGGCGAACAGGCCCGAGAAGTCGTCGGCCCGATCCACCAGGAACGACAGCGCCGCCTGCACCTGGCCGAAGGCGATGCTGCCCACCGTCAGCTGGCCCAGGCTCACCCGGCCGCTGAAGTAGGCGCCGGACAGCACCAGGTAGGGCACGAACTGCATCAGGAAGCCGTAAAGGCCGCTGCCCTGGCCCACGAAGGCCCGCCAGCGGATCACCCGCTCCAGGTTCACCAGCACCCGGCCGAAGCGGCGCCCCAGGCCGGTGCGCTCCCAGGGTTCCCCCCGCAGGAAGGCGACGCTCTCCGCATGGCGGCGCAGGTGCATCAGGGCGAAGCGGAAATCGGCCTCCAGCGCCTGCTGCCGGAAGGTGAGCGAGGCCAGCCGCCGCACCAGCCGCAGGATCACCGCATTGCCCGCCACGGTGGCGATCACCAGGGTGAGCACCAGGGTGCTGCTGATGCCGAACAGCACCAGCACGTAGGCCCCCAGCGCCAGCAGCGAGGCGCAGAACCCGAAGAACAGGCTGGTGGAACTCACCACCGCCCGCTGCACGTCGTCGGCGATGCGCTGGTCAGGGTTGTCGATCGCGCCGCTGGCCTCCAGCCGCAGGTAGGCGTGGTTCGCCAGGTAGGCCTCCGACAGCACGTTGGTGGTGCGATCCCGCCAGGCGAGCGAGAAGCGTTGCTGGCCGTAGGTGTTGAGGAACTCCACCGGCAGGGTGAGCAGGTAGATGCCGATCAGGCCGGCGGCCGTGCCCCAGAACCGTGGGGAGCTGCGCACGTTGAGGGCGTCCATCACCGCCCCGTTGCCTTCGGTGAAGGCCACGTCCACCGCCGTGGTCAGCACCAGCAGGGCCAGCAGCAGCGTCAGGGCCAGCCAGCGGCGGCGCAGCCCCGCCGCCAGCCCCCGCACCAGCGCCAGCCAGGCCACCAACGCCACACCGGCCACCGCCAGGGCCAGCGTGCCCTGGTGCTGGGTGTCGTAGCGGTCCAGGGCCTCGCGCAGGTAGGGGAAGGCCAGATCCAGCCGGGCCGGACCCAGCAGCGCGGCGAGCAGCTGGCAGGCGCTGCCGGTCAGCAGCACCGCCGCCCCCAGGGCCAGGGCCGCCGTGGCCCCCAGCAGGGCGGCGCCCCGCAGCAGTGACCGGCGACCACTGGCACCGTCCGGACCTCCCTCCGGGGCGGAGGGCAGCAGCACATCGGCGGCGAGGGAGCGGAAGGCGCCCGGCAGGTGGGCGAAGCCCGCGTTCAGGGAGGGGGCCATCAGCGCCCCAGGTGCCGGTGGAACACCGAGCTCACCAGGTCGAAGGTCCCCATGTTGCCGACGTTGGCCAAGCTGCGCCGGAGGGGGCATCGTTGGGCTCCGATCACAGAGGCGCGGCGTGGGATGGAGGAGAAACTCGTCTTCGTGAGTGTGGGCGCCACCGCCACGGCGGAGCAGGAAACCTTCGTGCGATCGATCGAAGATCGCCTGCGCAGTGAATCCCTGATTCCCAAGACCGTCGGCCGCAACACCTTCAGCGCCGATGCACCGCTGAAGGCCATCACCGAACTGATGGAGAAGTG
>CAZBMT010000514.1:0-1780 GCA_964492645.1 uncultured Cyanobium sp.
CCACTAGTTACGTCTCGCGTTACCATTGCAGGATGATCCGATCGTTCCGCTGTGCGGACACCCAGGCCCTCGCCAACGGTGCCCGCGTCCGGCAGTTCATCGCCTTCGAGCAGGTGGCCCGGCGCAAGCTGCGCCAGCTGCAGGTGTCCGAGACCCTGAACGATCTCCGAGTCCCACCCGGGAACCGCCTCGAACCCCTCACCGGGGATCGCCGCGGCCAGCACAGCATCCGGATCAACGATCAGTTCCGCCTCTGCTTCATCTGGAGAGACGGCGGCGCCGATGACGTCGAGATCGTCGACTACCACTGAAACCGCCACCACCACCAAGGAGGGCACCATGGCCCAGCTACCCCCCATCACTCCCGGCGAGCTCCTGCGCGAGGAGTTCCTGGAGCCCATGGGCCTCACCAGCTACCGCCTGGCCAAGGAGATCGGGGTTCCCCTCACCCGAGTGGTGGCGATCCTCAAGGGCGACCGCGCCATCACCGCCGACACCGACCTGCGGCTGTCGCGGTTCCTCGGGCTGAGCGAGGGCTACTGGCTCCGGGCCCAGGCCCTCCACGACCTGGAGCTGCAGCGCCGTGAGATCGCCGACCAGCTGGAGGGGATCCACCCCTACCAGCCAGCGCCGGCCTGAGCCTGCTGTTCAACCCTCGGGGCCCGGCACCCACCCCCAGCTGCGCCTCTCCATCGCCTCCGCCAGCAACGGCAGCGGCACCCCGCCGCGGCTGTACCGGGCCGTCATCGATCGGGAGGTGTGCCCCAGGATTTGCTCGATCACGCGCATCTCGGCGCCGGCGTCCACCAGCTGCTGGGCAGTGAAGTGGCGGGAGGAATGGAACACCGCTGCCCGGTCGGCAATGCCCGCCTGGGCCCGGAGCAGCTTCCCCAGGCGCACGCTGGCGTAGTGGCTCAGCCGGGGATCCGTCGCCGGTGGCGGTGGCTCGGGGAACAGCAGGCCCGGCCCCTGCTGCAGCACCCAAGCGGCGAACCCCTCGGCGACCAGCGCTTCCGGCATCGGCAGCACGCGGGCGCTGCTGTCGTTCTTCAGGCGCCGGTCTGCTGTCGGCTGGATCGCCACCACCCAGAGCCCCTCGACTTGCTGCACGTCCTCCCGGCGCAGCCCCGCCAATTCCTCGAGACGGGCGCCGAGGGCCAGGCCCAGGGGGAAGGCCCAGCGATCCAGCGGCCGCCCGCCACCCTGCTGCCGGCTGACCCACCACAGCATCCCCGCCTCTGCCTCGGTGAAGGTCCGCCGCTCTCGCCGGGTGCCGGTGGCATCCCTCAGGCCGCGGCCGGCCAGACGTTCCAGCACCCCACCCTGCAGCGGCACCCCATCCCCGGCGGCGGCACCCAGCACCGCCCGCACCATGGCCAACTTCCGCCGCGCCGTGCTGGCGGTTCCCCCCTCCAGCAGGGCATCACGCCATCCACTCACCTCTGCCGGGGTCAGGTGCTCCAGCAGGTTGTGGCCGGTGTGCTGGGCCAGCTCCTGCAGCCGGGCCGCGGCATCCAGCTGGGACTTCTGCGCCGGTCGCCGCAAACGCACCCACCGCTCCAGGGCCACCTCGAAGGTGAGCCGCCTCCCGCCGCCGTTGGACCCATTCCCTACCGGCGGCGGCGGGAAGGCGGGCAGGGGATCGGGCAGCCGGCCGGCCTCGATCTCGGCCACCTGTCGGCTCAGGTGCACCGCCGTGGTCACCAGCCGCAGGGCCACCGCCTGCACCTCGGCCGCGGCCACCGTCAGCCCCAGGGCCTTGAGCTGCTGGCGGGCCTCC
>CAZBMT010000515.1:0-1779 GCA_964492645.1 uncultured Cyanobium sp.
GCAGCCTCGGGGCCGGCTACGCCGGCATCAACAATGCCCTGTTCGAGATGCCCCTGACCGCCATGGTGTTCGGTGATGCCAAGGCGGTGCTCAACGGCCTGCTCAGCGAGCTCCGCTCCATGGGCGTGGGCAAGGTGAAGGTGGCGGCCTGACGCTGGGGCCGGTGCCGTGTCCCAGTTCCCGGACCACCTCGGCCTGAGCCCCTTCCGCCAGCGCTCCCCCTGGATCGGAGGGGATCTGCAGACCCTGCGGGATACCCTGCGTCCCCTGCGCCTGCCCCCCGATCGGGCCGAGAGGCTCACCATCCCCCTGGGGGATGGCGGTCAGCTTCTGGGGCTGCTGGACCGACCCGCCGACACCGCGCCGGCTGCCCTGGTGCTGGTGCTGCACGGGCTGGGGGGCTCCAGCGACGGCCCGGGCCCGCGCCGCCTGGCCCTGGCGCTGCTGGCCGAGGGCTTCGCCGTGCTGCGGCTCAACCTGCGGGGGGCCGGCCCGGGCCGGCCGCTGGCCCGGGGCACCTACTGCGCCTGCAGCAGCGAGGACCTGCGGCCCGCCGTGGCCCTGGCCCGGCAGCTGGCCGACGGCCGGCCCCTGTACGGCGCCGGCATCTCCCTGGGGGGCACGGTGCTGCTGAACGGCAGCCTGGCCGGGTTGGCCTTGGATGGCCTGGTCTGCGTCAGCAGCCCGCTGGAGCTCCATGCCTGCGCCGCCCAGTTCGAGCGCCGCCGCAACCGGGTGTACCAGCGCTGGCTGATGCAGCGCCTGCGGGAGCAGACCCTGGCCGATCCGGGCGGGTTGCTGGAGGCCGAACGCCGGGCGCTGGCGGGCCCCGCCCGGGCCCGCACGATCCGGGCCTTCGATGCGGCCATCACTGCCCCGCGCTGGGGTTTCGACTCGGTGGCCGCGTACTACTCCACCGCCAGCCCCCTGACGGCTCTGGCCGCGGGTACGCCCCTGCCCCCCACCCTGCTGCTTCATGCCGCCGACGACCCCTGGGTGCCGGTGGGGCCGCTGCGCCAGCTGGCGGCCGCCCTCTCCGACCAGGCCGGGGCCGGCGGAGACCCGACGGCCCCCACGGCAGCGCCCCGGATCGTGATCACACCACGGGGTGGCCACAACGGCTTCCATGCCCCCGGCGACGGGCCAGCCGCCTGCTGGGCCGACCGGCTGGCGGTGGCCTGGCTGCGCCGCCTCAGCCGGGGGGACGGGGACGGCTGAAGGGGGTGCGCCGCACGATCCACTCCTCGATCGGCACCCCGCCGACCACGTGCTCATGCACGATGCGTTCGATGCGCTCGGGGGTGACGCCCCCGTAGGTGATCCCCTCCGGCCAGAGGAGCAGCACCGGGCCCTGGCAGCAGACGCGCAGGCAGTCGGCCTTGGTGCGCAGCACCACCCCCTGGGGGCGGCAGGGATCCTCCAGGCCCAGGTCCCGCACCAGCTGCTTGAGCCGGTTCCAGCTGGCCGCACCGATGGCCGGATCGCCGCAGAGCGCCTTGGTGGGGGTGGCGCAGAGCAGCAGGTGGTGCTGGACGCCGCTCACGCCGGCAGGGCAGGAGCCGGCCGGCTGCGCAGCGCGGCGGCGGCCTCGCGGGTGGCCTGGCGGGCCCAGCCGTCCACCGCCAGCACGTCGTCGAGGGAAGGGCTGCGGTGGTGGTCGCTGCGGTGGCGGTCGCAGACGCGCTCGATCAGCTCGGGGATGGCCAGGAAGGGGATCGCCTCCTCCAGGAACAGGGCCACGGCCTGCTCATTGGCGGCGTTGAGCACCGCGGGCATGGT
>CAZBMT010000516.1:0-1776 GCA_964492645.1 uncultured Cyanobium sp.
TGGCCTGCTTCGTCTCGATCGTGGGCATCCCCTTCGGCATCCAGCACATCAAGCTCGCCCTGATCGCCCTGGCCCCGATCGGGATGCAGGTGGTGCCGGTGCGGCGCTAACCGAGAGCCGGAGCCAGGCCCAGGGCGGCGGCGGCCTGAACCATCCGCGCGTCAAAGCTGGCCAGATGGGAGCAGCGGGTGTGCAGGGCCACCGCCAGGTGCAGGGCATCGCCGGCGCGCAAGCCGAGAGCGGGTTCCTGCAGCAGCCCAGCGGCCTGGCGGAATCGGTCCCGGTCGAGGGAGCGCAGTTCCACCCCGCCCTGCAGCAGGCGCTCGAAATGGTTGTTGGCGGCCTTGCGGGCTTCCGGGCTGAGGCCGTGGTGGCGCTGCTTGAGGCCCAGGGCGCTGTGGGTTTCGGTGATCAGCCAGTCACCGCTGATCAGGGTGTCGCGGCACTGCTCCAGCCAGTCCAGGGCCCGTGGACTGGACGCTTCCGGGGTCAGCAGGGCCACCACGACGCTGGTGTCCAGGTAGATCACGGCGGGCACGGCCTCACCAGCGCTCCTGCCCCCGACACGCTTCCATCACCGACGGGGTGATCGGCATGGTGGCCTGCAACTGCCGCAGGTCGGCGGCAAGGGCGCGGCGATCCAGCCGTTGCAGGGGCTCCAGGCGTAGCCGGCCGTCGGCTCCGACGACGATTTCGATCGGATCACCTTCCCGCAGGCCGGCCTGGCGCAGGCACTCGGCGGGGATCCGGACAGCCAGGCTGTTGCCCCAGCGACGGATCGCCTGCTGGACCCGCCGGTCAGGTTCTTCCGCCCGTTGCCCGGGTTGGGGGGGACCGGACCTGGGCTGAGGGGGCTGGGAGGATGCCATGGCGCCCATGCCGGCCTGGCGTAGATACTCGATTCTACATGGCTTGACTGGGCTTCGAGTCCCGGATCCCAGCCCGTTTCTGCCAACGCCCCCTGATGGATTCGAACCATCGACCGGCTGCTTAGAAGGCAGCTGCTCTATCCAGCTGAGCTAAGGGAGCACGTTGCGCATTGTGCCAGTGTTCGGCAGCCCGGCCACTCCGGTAGCCCCCCCTACAGTGGACGACCTCGTCTGAACCGTTCCATGGCCGCCACCCGGCTCAGCGACAGCCAGAAAACCGAGCTGGTTGGCCGATTCCGGGAGGGTTCCAGCAGTCAGCAGCTGGCGGACAGCTATGGCTGCAGCGCCAACACGGTCATCCGCGTCGTTCGCATGGAGCTCGGCGAGGAGGAATACGAGCGCCTCAAGGCGGAGCGCTCCCGCCGGCGCAGCCGCACAGCCCCAGGCGATGCCGACCCGGCCGCTGCCCCGGAAGCCCTGCAGACGGCCCTCACCATCAGCACCCCCGAGCCGGAGCCCGCCCCCGAGCCGGATCCCGAGCCGGAAGTGCTGGCTGAGCCGGAGCCCACCCTGGAGCCCGCCTCCGAGACGACCACCACCGCCCGCAGGACCATGCCGGCCCCGCCCCGCCGTCTGACGGTGGCGGCCCCGGCGCGTGCCGAGGTGGTGGGGGAGGACGGCCCCGCCGTGCTCGCCATCGAGGATGCCGACGACTTCGGCGCCGATGACGACGACCTGCTCACCAGCGACGACGGCGACGAGGAGGGCTCCGACGACGGGGCCGAGGGGGAGATCAATCCCTTCCAGCCGATCCCCGTGGTGCTGCTTGACGACGGCGCCCCGGCGGGGGGGGACGGCCGGCTGCAGCCCCTGGCCAGCGCCGCCCTGCCCGCCAGCGCCTACATGC
>CAZBMT010000517.1:0-1776 GCA_964492645.1 uncultured Cyanobium sp.
GCCAGCCCCACATCAAGGTCGACACCATCACCGTCGGGGGACGCTGAACATGGCCACCACCGAATCACCGGCTCCCGGCCTCGAGGCCGAGGTGCTGCGCCAGCGCCTCGACCAGCTGGCCCGCCGGGAGGGCGTCCACCGCTGGGATCTGGGGGCCTCCTGCAGCACCGACACCTCCGTGCAGGTGGATCGCGGTGAAGCCAAGCAGATGAAGGGCGCCCAGCGCAGCGCCATCACCCTGCGGGTCTGGAACGACGACGGACTGGTGGGCATCACCAGCACCTCCGACCTCTCCGATGCCGGCCTGGCGCGGGCCCTGGCCGGCGCCCGCGACGCCAGCGCCTACGGCAACGTCGATGAGGTTCCGGACTTCTCCCCCCTGGCCAGCGCGCCGCTGCCGGTGCTGGAGCAGCCGCTCCGTCCGGCGGTGAGCATCCTGCGCCTGCTCGACACCCTCAAGGAGGCGGAGCGCGATCTGCTCGGACGCCACCCCGCCATCGGCACGGTCCCCTACAACGGCCTGTCCCAGCGCAGCAGCGATCGGCTCTACATCAACAGTGACGGCGCCTGCCGCCAGCAGCGCCTCACCACTGCTTCGCTCTATCTCTACGCCCGGGCCGAGGAGGCGGGCCGCAAGCCCCGCAGCAGCGGCGCCGTGCGTCTGGCCTACGGCGCCGCCGACCTCGACGTCACCGGCTGCGTTCAGGAGGCGGCGGAGCGCACCATCGCCCACCTCGATTACGCCCCGATCCGCACCGGCCGCTACACCTGCGTCTTCAGTCCCGAGGCCTTCCTCGACCTGATCGGCGCCTTCAGCAGCCTGTTCAATGCCCGCGCCGTCCTGGATGGGGTGAGTCTCAGCCGGCGCGAGTCCCTGGGCGAGCAGCTGGCCGTCCCCTTCTTCTCCCTGCACGACAACGGCCTGCATCCGGCCAACGTGGGCGCCGCCGCCTTCGACGGAGAAGGCACGCCCACCCGCCGCCTGTCCCTGGTGGAGGGCGGGGTTCTGCGCCATTTCCTCCACTCGGAGGCCACGGCCCGGGCCTTCGGGGTCGCCCCCACGGGCCATGCCGGCCTGGGGGCCAAGGTGTCGGTGGGTCCCGACTGGTTCGAGGTGGGCCCCACCCCCGGCAGCGACGGGGGCGCCCAGGGCCTCGACCGCTTCGCTGCCGGTGCCGGTGGTGCGGATGGCCTGGTGGTGATCGATTCCCTCTCGGCCCTCCATGCCGGCGTCAAGGCCAGCCAGGGCTCCTTCTCCCTGCCCTTCGACGGCTGGCTGGTGGAGGACGGCACCCCGCGCTCCATTGAGGCCGCCACCGTGGCCGGTGACATCCGCAGCCTGCTCAAGGCGATCGTCGGCTTCGAGGGTCCGGCCAAGGTGACCCCCGACGGACTCTGCCCCCATGTGTGGGTGGAGGGTCTCTCGATCACCGGCGACGCTTGAACGTCCTCTTCTGGGGCACCCCGGCCTACGCCGTGGTCAGTCTCGAGGCGTTGAGGCAGGCCGGCCACACGATCGTCGGGGTGGTAAGCCAGCCCGACCGGCGGCGGGGCCGGGGCAAGGCCCTGGTCGCTTCCCCCGTCAAGCAGCGGGCCCTGGAGTTGGGGCTGCCGGTGTTCACCCCCGAGCGCATCCGCCGCGATCTGCCCTGCCAGCAGGCGCTCGCCGCCCTCGGGGCCGACCTGTCGGTGGTGGTGGCCTTCGGCCAGATCCTGCCCCCGGAGGTGCTGGCCCAGCCCCCCCTGGGCTGCTGGAACGGCCACGGCTCCCTGCTG
>CAZBMT010000518.1:0-1775 GCA_964492645.1 uncultured Cyanobium sp.
CGGCCAAGTGCGGGTTCCAGCGGGCCCTGCTGGGGCTGAGCGGCGGCATCGATTCGGCCCTGGTGGCGGTGATCGCCGCCGCGGCGCTCGGCCCCGAGCGGGTGGAGGTGCTGCGCCTGCCCTCCCCGTTCAGTTCCGCCGGTTCCCTCGCCGATGCCGAGGGACTGGCGCGGCGGCTCGGACTGGTCACCGCCACCCTGCCGATCGCGCCGCTGATGGAGGCCTTCGCCGCCGCCCTTCCCCCCGCCCTGGGGGCGCCCCCGGCCGGGGTCACCGAGGAGAACCTGCAGTCTCGGATCCGCGGCACCCTGCTGATGGCGGTGGCCAACCAGAAGGGGGGCCTGCTGCTTTCCACCGGCAACAAGTCGGAGCTGGCGGTGGGCTACTGCACCCTCTACGGCGACATGAACGGAGGCCTGGCGGTGATCGGCGACCTCTACAAAACCACCGTCTTCGGTCTCTGTGAGTGGCTGGACGGCGAGGCCTCCGGCCCCTGTCGCGCGGCCCTCGGCCTGCCGAGCGAGGGGGAGCTGATCGGCGCGGCGATCCGCACCAAGCCCCCCAGCGCCGAGCTGCGTCCCGACCAGCGTGACAGCGATTCCCTGCCCGAGTACGGGGTGCTCGACCCCCTGCTCAAGGCCTCGATCGAGGAGCTGCGCACCCCGGAGGAACTGGTGGCCGAGGGGGCCGATCCGGCGCTGGTGGCCCGGGTGTCGGGTCTGCTGCGGCGGGCCGAGTTCAAGCGGCGCCAGGCGGCTCCGGTGCTCAAGGTGAGCGACCGGGCCTTCGGCACCGGCTGGCGCATGCCCATCGCCTCGGCCTAGGGTTTGCCGACGATCGCCTCCGGGCGGCAATCCTTCCTGCCCCATGCCTGCTCCCGGCCCGGCACCCCTGGCCTCCCCGATGGCGAGCATCGGGGTGCCCACGGAGATCAAGCGCGACGAACGGCGGGTGGCCCTCACCCCCGACGGCGTCCATGAGCTGGTGTCCCAGGGCATGGAGGTGCGCGTCCAGGAGGGGGCGGGCCTGGGGGCCGGCATCAGCGACGACGACTACCGCGCCTCCGGAGCCCGCATCGTCAGCTGCGAGGAGGCCTGGGCGGCCCATCTGGTGGTGAAGGTGAAGGAACCGCAGCCGCAGGAGTTCGGCTTCCTGCGCAGCGATCTGGTGCTGTTCACCTACCTGCACCTGGCGGCCTACCCCGAGGTGGGCAAGGCCCTGCTCGAGGCGGGCACCACGGCGGTGGCCTACGAGACCGTGCAGCTGGAGGACGGCAGCCTGCCGCTGCTGGCGCCGATGAGCGAGGTGGCCGGACGGCTGGCGGCCCAGGTGGGGGCCCACCTGCTGGAGAAGCCCCACGGCGGGCGGGGGGTGCTGATGGGCGGCTGCACCGGCGTGCGGCCGGCGCGGGTGGTGGTGCTGGGTGCCGGCACCGTGGGCTGGAACGCGGCCCGCATCGCCGCGGCGATGGATGCGGAGGTGTTCCTGCTGGATCGCTCGCCCCACCGCCTGCGGGGCCTGGAATCCGACCGCCGCGGACGCATGACCAGCCTGGTCAGCAGCCGCAGCCTGATCGAGCGGCTGGTGCCGGGGGCCGATCTGCTGATCGGCGCCGTGCTCCTGCCCGGCGGCCGGGCCCCCACGCTGGTGAGCGAAGAGCTGGTGCGGCGCATGCGGCCCGGTTCGGTGATCGTCGATGTGGCCATCGACCAGGGGGGCTGCATCGCCACCAGCCGCGAAACCACCCACACCGATCCGGTGGTCACGATCCACGG
>CAZBMT010000519.1:0-1760 GCA_964492645.1 uncultured Cyanobium sp.
CCAGCTGGGTGCCCTTGCTGTCGGCCTGTTTGCTGCGGATGGCGGCGCGGCGGGCCTGGAAGTCGCCGCACACCGAGCAGCTGGAAATCTCCCGGTAGGCGCCGGCACCCGGCAGCCACACTTCCAGGTCGTAGGTGCGGGCGGCGGAGAAGCCCAGATCCCCGGTGCAGAGCTCGATGCGGCGGTAGGGCAGCTCCAGGGTTTCCGGGATCCCCTCGGCGTGGCGGGTGATCTGCTCGTGGGCCTCGGTGGACTGCTCGGGCAGGCAGAACCAGTAGAGCTCCACCTTGTTGAACTGGTGCAGGCGGATCAGGCCGCGGGTGTCGCGGCCGTAGGAGCCGGCCTCGCGGCGGAAGCAGGGGGTGTAGGCGGCGTACTTCAGCGGCAGCTGCTCGGCGGCCAGCACCTCGCCGCGATGCAGGGACGTGACCGGCACCTCGGCGGTGGGGGTGAGCCAGAGGTCGTCGTCGGCGCAGCGGAAGCTCTCCTCGGCGAATTTGGGCAGCTGGCCGGAGCCGGTGAGGCTGGCGGTGTTGACCAGCACCGGCGGCAGCACCTCGGTGTAGCCCCGCTGGCCGTGGCGATCGAGCATGAAGCTGATCAGGGCCCGCTCCAGCCGGGCGCCCTGGCCCAGCAGGGTGACGAAGCGGCTCTGGGCGATGCGCACCGAGCGCTCGCTGTCGACGATGCCGAGCCGCTCGGCGATCTGCCAGTGCTCCTGGAGCTCCTCGCCAGCGGCGGCGACGCGCGGCGTGCCCCAGCGCTTCACCTCCACGTTGTCGGCCTCGCTGCGGCCCGTGGGGCAGAGGGGTGAGGGCAGGTTGGGCAGCACCATCAGCTGCTCCAGCAGCCGGGCCTCGATCCCCTTCTCCCGCTCCTCCAGCTCCGCCACCTGTTGCTTGATGCGGTTGCCCTGCTCCCGCAGCTCCTTCACCTCCACGCCGCCGGGGGCGGCGCCGGCCTTGATCTGCTCCCCCACCTGGCGGCCGATGCGGTTGCCCTCCGCCTGCAGCTCGCTGCGCCGCTGCTCCAGGTCGCGGGCCTCCAGGGCCAGCTGTTGCAGGCCGGAGAGGTCGGTGGCCAGGCCGCGCCGGGCCAGGGGGCCGGTGATCAGCGTCGGGTCGTTGCGCAGCAGGCGCTGATCCAGCACGGGAGGGCCATCGTCTCGGTGGCAGCCTACGGACCGGCGTCCCAGGTGGATACCAGTCCTACGGTTAGCGGACCGTCTGACCACCTGACCATGCGGTCCGTCGGCCCGGCGGAAGCGAAAGCGCAGCTTTCCGCCCTGCTCGATGCGGTCGAGTCGGGCGACGAGGTGGTGATCACCCGCCGCGGCCAGCCCGTGGCCCGGTTGGTGCGGGAACGTCCTGCCCCGGCGGAGCAAGGTCTGCTGTCCTGGCCGGAGCGGCTGCGGCGGTTCCATGAGCACCAGGCCCCCTTCACGGGGAACGCGGTGGCCCTCGCCGCTGAACTGGGGCGGGACCGGGGGTGAGGCCCCGACGCGGGCGTCCTATGTCGACACCTGTGTGCTGCTGTCGCTGTTCTGAACGACCCAAGTTTCCCGGCGGCGGAATTGATGTGGCCCAGCAGGGAATGGTCGAGAGACAGGCCCGTGATTGGCCCCGTGGGGCCGTCAGGTTTCAGAGCACCTGCACCACTTCGTTCACTTCCGGGATCGCTTCACGCAGCTTGCGCTCGATGCCCATCTTGAGGGTCATGGTGCTGCTGGGGCAGGAGCCGCAGGCGCCCTGCAGGCGCAC
>CAZBMT010000520.1:0-1759 GCA_964492645.1 uncultured Cyanobium sp.
GGCTGGCAGAGCCGCTCCGGCGGGTTGCCGTCCAGGAAGGCCATCCGGGAGCCGTCCGTCTCCTGAAGAAAGCGGTTGAGGGCGGTGAGCACGACCGTGCTGGAGATCTCTTCAGGGTTGATGAAGTTGAGCGCCTTGCTCATGGCGAGAAAGACTTCATCGTTGACACGCTCGGGGATATTGTGAATCCGCAGCCATTCACTCCAGCTGTACTTGTCGCATTCCTCCACATAGGCCTGGCCGCGCAGCATGGCCGGCACCAGGCCCAGACCGAAGGCGATCTTCTCAGGCCAGGTGAGCATGTCGTTGTTGCCCAGGATCGCCGCCACCCCGTTCAGAGGAGCCGGCAGGTCCGGAAAATCGAAACGGCTGTAGGTGCCGGGCACTTCCTTCTGGTTGAAGATCATGGAGTGGGATTTCCACTGCAGGCGGTCCTCGATGTCCAGTTCAGCGAAGAGTTGGCGCATGTTGCGATAGGCGCCGAAGAAGATGTGCAGCCCGGTTTCGTACCAGTCGCCATCGGCGTCCCGCCAGGCCGCCACCTTGCCGCCCAGCACGTCCCTGGCTTCGAGCACGATCGGGGTATGGCCGGCGTCGCAGAGGTATTTGGCGCAGGACAGGCCGGCCAGACCGGCCCCGGCGATGACAACCCGCATGTCGTACCCGAGATCAGCAGCAACCTTATCGGGCCTCCCCAGGCAGGGGCGACCGTAGCCGGGGCTCCGCAGCGTCGGAATCAGCCGCCGACCTACCTAAAGTTGCGGCAGCACTCCACGGGTGCGACCCCCTTCTCCCGATCCCCGCCCCGAGGCCGAGACCATGGTCGAGACGCTGCTCAAGTCCACCACCCGCCACATCCGGCTGTTCACGGCACGGGTCGAGAACGACGACCTCATCCCTGACCCGGATCAGCTCACCCTCGACATCGATCCCGACAACGAGTTTCTCTGGGATGAGGCGGCCCTCGAAAAGGTGCGCGGCCGGTTCCGGGAGCTGGTGGCGGCCGGGGCCGGCCAGGAGCTGAGCGACTACAGCCTCCGCCGCATCGGCTCCGAGCTCGAGGGGCTGGTGCGCCAGATGCTCCAGGCCGGTGAAGTCAGCTACAACCCCGACGCCCGGGTTCTGAACTACTCAATGGGCCTGCCCCGCAGCCCGGAAACCCTGTGACCCGCTCCCGCAGCAGCGCCGGCCGATCCGACCGCAGCGACCCCCGCTACGAGCCCCGCTACGACACCCGGTCCGACCGCTACGACGACCGGGGCGACCGCTTCGCCACCGGCTACGGCCGCCGAGAGGATCCCCGCTACGGGCCCCAGGGCCGCCGCAGCGCCAACGGCGGCGGCGGCCGGCCCCCCACCGGCAGCGGCGGTGGCCCCGGGGGCGGCGGGCCTGCGATCCAGCTGAACGTGGCCACGGTGGCGGTGCTGGCCGGCGTGCTGGTGGTGGGCATCGGCATCGGCAGCGCCGTGACCAGCACCACCCAGGGGAACCAGGGCAACATCGCCAGCGCCCAGCAGCTCGACATGGCGGTGCCGGATCCCGAGTTCTGCAAGCAGTGGGGGGCCAGCGCCTTCGTGATGGACATCGAGCTGTACACCACGATGAACCCGAGCAGCAGCTTCGTGACCCAGCCGACCCTCCAGCCCGGTTGCGTCATCCGCCGGGAGAACTGGTCGGTGCTGCAGAAGGAGGGCGCCGTGACCGCCGAGCAGATGCGCCAGTGCAAGCAGCGCATGAACACCTTCGCCTACATCGGCTC
>CAZBMT010000521.1:0-1756 GCA_964492645.1 uncultured Cyanobium sp.
GCTGCCGGGGGCGCCGGGGGCGTCGACATCGATGTAGAGGGGGAAGTTGGAGATCGTCAGCTCACCGCCTGCGCCGCCTCCGCTGTCGGCGCTGCCGCCCGGCCCCCGGCCACAGGCCTGCAGCAGCGCCGGCCCCAGGGCGGCCGCACCGGCCCCCAGGGCCAGCTGTCTCAGGAACGTCCGGCGGGCGCGGGAATGGGGACGGCTCAGGCTCATGGTGTTGGACTTTCCAGCAGGTGACTGTCGGCGGGATCCCAGCGGCACCAGATCTCCTCGCCGACGCGCAGATGCTCAGGCAGACCGGCCGTGGTGTCGATGGCGATCAGGGACAGATCGTTGTCGCTGCACAAGCGCACTTCAACCGTCGCCCCCTGGAACACCAGCTCCCGCACCCGCGCCCGCAGCCCCCGCTCCCCCGCTCCCGGCGGGGTGGCGCTGAGGCGCAGGCGCTCCGGCCGCAGCAGCAGAACTCCCCCACCGTGCCCCTCCGGCAGCAGGTTGGCGGCCCCCAGGAAGGTGGCCACCACGGCACTGCGGGGGCGGTCGTACAGCTGCCGCGGGGCCCCCACCTGCTCCAGGCGGCCCTGATGCAGCACCGCCAGGCGGTCGCTGAGGCTGAGGGCCTCTTCGCGGTCGTGGGTCACCAGCAGGAAGGTGATGCCCACCTCCCGCTGGATGCGCTTGAGCTCGGTGCGCATCGTGCGGCGCAGGTCGGGATCGAGGGCCGCCAGGGGCTCGTCGAGCAACAGGGCGGCCGGGGCGTTGACCAGCGCGCGCGCCAGAGCCACCCGCTGCTGCTGGCCGCCGGAAAGCTGGTGGGGGCGCCGGCGCGCCAGCTCCGAAAGCCGAACCACCTCCAGGGTCTGCCCCACCCGCCGGCGGATCTCGGCCTCGGCGAGCCTCTGGGAGCGGGGCCCGAAGGCCACGTTGTCCCAGACGCTGAGATGGGGGAACAGGGCGTAGTTCTGGAACACCAGGTTCACCGGCCGCCGGTGGGGTGGCGCGTCTGTGAGGTCGCGGCCCTGCAGCAGGATGCGGCCCGACTGGGGGCGATCGAAACCGGCGATCAGGCGCAGGGTGGTGGTCTTGCCGCAACCCGAGGGCCCGAGCAGGGAGAAGAACTCACCAGCCGGGATCGAGAGGCTCAACGCCTCGACGCCGGCCAGGTCGCCGAATCGCCGGCTCACCTGACGCAGGGTGATCACTTCGGCGGCGCCGGGACGATCGGCCGCACTGAAGCCGTTCAGCGTTGCAGGCTCCGTGAGCACGCGGGGCGGCAGGTCGGGCCATTGTTCAGCAATGGCTTGCCCTCAGAATGTCCACCAATGACGGATCTGACGGTTGATCCGCCGCTGGGTGCCTCGACGGGCCGAGGGCTGCCATCCTCACGATGGAGGCTGACGCCTGCGGAAACCACCGGATGGACTTCTTCGATCGCCAGTGGTCCACCTACCGGGCGGTGGTGGACCACGACCTGATGCAGCACCGGGCCCTGACGGCGGCCCTGGGCCAGGCGCTGGAGGCCTGGCTGGCCGTCCGGCCGGCCGGAGCGACGCCGCCGCGGATGGTGGATCTCGGCTGCGGCGACCTGGCCGTGATGGCCCCCCTGCTGCGGCGCCTGCCGCTGGGCTCCTACCTGGGCGTGGACCTCTCCGCCCCGGTGCTGCCCCGGGCGGCGGCCGCCCTGGGCCCGGTGCCCTACCCCTGACGGTGGCGGGAGCAGGACCTGCTGGCCTGGGCCGAAGCGGAGCCGGGT
>CAZBMT010000522.1:0-1756 GCA_964492645.1 uncultured Cyanobium sp.
ACCAGGAGGTAGAGCCACTGCACCTGGCGTCCCATGTCGCGGCGCCAGAGAAAGCGCTGGTAGCCGCGCCAGACGGTCATGGCGATGATCGCCAGCAGGATCGCCACCCCGCCGACTCCGTGCCAGAGCATGGTCTCCATGCTCTGCAGGCCGATGCTGCTGGTGACGCCTGGCAGGGGCACCGCCAGCAGCATCTCGAAGAAGCCCGCCGCCACGGTGAAGAAACTGACGATGGCGCAGGCCAGCAGGTTGTACCAGCCCACATCGTGGAAGCCGGCCCGGGTGATCGGCAGGGCCAGGAAGCGGAACACCCGCTTTTCGATCGGGTAGAGGGCGCCGACGACGTCGAAGGCGATGGCGATCACGAACAGGCCGATCGTGAAGTGGACCAGATTCGGATGGATCGGCAGGCTGTAGGGCAGGTCGTTGGGCCCCAGCCAGTCGCCCAGCTGCTGGATCGGCAGTTCGGCCGCGGGCACGGAGGAAGCCATCAGATCAGCCCGGCCCGTCCGGCGGCCACCACCGGCACCGTGTGCAGGCCATACACCCAGATCAGCTGGTTGCCGAGGGTGACCTGCACGACCACCAGGGCGGCCAGCGCCAAATCCACCGGCGGCCAGGAAGGGCAACGGCAGCGTCTCGGGGTCCCGGTTGCGAAGCACGTAGCGCCAGCCGGTGAGCACCGAAAGGATGCCGGCCAACGACCATCCCAGGGTGCTGTGCAGGTTGAGGATCGCCCGGGAGGCGCCATAGGGCTCGGCCAGGCCCGCCTCCACCTGGCCGAAGATGATCGCCACGAAGATGGCCCCGGTGGCGAACAGCAGATTCCAGAAGCTGACCTCAAACAGATTCGGCCGCCGCAGCACGACACCGATCAGATCGAAGACCACGCTGATCACCGCCATGGCGATGACGAAGTGGACCACGATCGGATGGAGGGTGTCCATCCAGGGCAGGTTGTGATCATTGAGGGCAGGCAGCAGCTGCTGCATCGGGCACCGGCAGGGGAGTGCCCCTTCACCATGGCCAGACCCCGGCGGCTGGCCCTGGTCTGTGAGCTTTTGCTACGGGATTGTGGCCATATCCCGACCTTCAGTCCTTGTCGCTCGCCCCGAAGGCCTGCATCAGGGCGTCCCCCCAGCTGTTGATCGCTTCGAGCTGGTGGTCCGGGGCGCTGCTGACCGAGGCGGCATGGGCCTTGAGCAGGGTGGCCTTGCTGAAGCTGTGGCCCTGGCTTCCGGCCAGGGCGACGACGTCGTCGAGACCGGCCGCAGCGTGGAGTTTCCGGCGCAGCTGCCCATCGGCGGAAACGCTGCGGACGAAGGCCTGCAAGGCAGAGAGCGACACGGGCCGAATGCGAGTGAGGGTTTCTGCATCCTCGCAGGGCCGTGCCCGTGGGGCTGCCGATTGCTCCTAGCCTGACCCTGTCGGGATGGCAGCGTCGATGGCGAAGGAACGCTTCTTCCTTGAGCTGGAGCCCAGCGACGCCGAGATGAAAAGCTGGCCCCACGTGGTGATCGTGGGAGGAGGTTTCGCCGGCCTCAAGGCGGCCCATCGGCTGGCCGGAAAGCCGGTGCGGGTGACACTGGTGGACAAGCGCAATTTCAATCTTTTCCAGCCGCTGCTCTATCAGGTGGCCTCCGGCCTGGTGTCCGAGGCGGATGTGGCGACGCCCCTGCGGCTGCTGCTGGCGAAGGCGGCCAATGTGCAGGTGCTGCTGGGTGAGGTGGTGGATCTCGATGCCGCCTCCCGGGAG
>CAZBMT010000523.1:0-1751 GCA_964492645.1 uncultured Cyanobium sp.
CGTCCTCCTTCTTCTCACGCCGCGCGATGCTGATCGGGGCCGGAGCGGCCCTCGCTGTAGGACTCCCGCAGCTCCCGATCGGACGACGCCACCCGCGCCTGGTAGGAGGCCCACAGTTCCTCGTAGGCGGTCTTCGGCAGCACGCCGGACTTCAGCAGCCGGTTGAGTTCCTCCTGGGCGGCCTTGGAGGCGATCAGCTGGATCTGCAGCCTGCCGATCTCGGTGCCCACCGGTGACACCTGGGCGATGTTCAGGCGCCTGATCAGCCAGGGCAGCGCCAGCGCCTGGATCACCAGGGAGAACAGCACCGCACCGAACACCAGCTCGATGATGCCGTTCCTGCCGGCCAGGGACACGGGAATCGCCACCGCCATCGCCATCGACAGCGAACCCTTGATGTTGCCGAGCACCAGGACGTGCTGCCAGCGCAGGGGGATCGGCCGGTCGAAGCGGCGCAGCAGCGCCAGCAGCCCGTAGACCGTGAGCACCCGCGCCAGCTGGTAGGCCAGCACCACCAGGGCGATCGCCGGCAGCGATGCCCACAGGGTCAGGGGGTTGATCTCGAGGCCGATCAGCAGGAACAGGAAGGTGTTGACGATGAATCCGGCGTACTCCCAGAAGTTCACGACGGTGAGGCGGTCGGAGGCGGTGCCGCTGCGGGGAAGGCCGAGGTTGCCGAACACCAGGCCGGCGATCACCACCGCCACCGCCCCGGAGACCCCCAGGCTCTGGCCCAGCTGAAAGGTGCCCAGGGCGAGCGCCACCGTGAGCAGCAGGGAGCCGAGGGGATCCTGGAGCCGCAGGAACACCGGCAGGCACAGGTAGCCCAGAACGCCGCCGACCAGCACCCCGCCCGCCGCCACCACCACCATCTCCCGCAGGCCCTGGGCCACCGTGATCGATCCCGAGGCGTGGATCACCAGCAGAAGGTTGAAGGTGACCAGGGCCGCCGCATCGTTGAACAGGGTCTCGCCCTCCACGATCGTGGTCAGCCGGGCGGGCACCCGGATCTCCTTGAACACCGCGATCATCGACACCGTGTCGGTGTTGGCCAGGATCACTCCCACCAGCAGGGCCGGGATCCAGGGGAGCCCCAGCGCCAGGTGCACCAGCAGGGCGATCACCCCCGCGGCGATCAGCGCGCCCGGCCCCGCCAGCAGGGCGATCGGCCGGAAGGTGCTGCGCAGCCGGCTGATGTCGGTGTTGATCGCCGCCTCGAAGATCAGGATCGGCAGGAAGAGATTCAGCACCAGCGAGGGATCGAGCCCGATCCGTTGCGAGAACACTTCGGTGAACGGCAGGCCCGCCAGCACCAGGCCGGTCACGTAGGGCAGCCGCAGCCGCTGGGCGATCAGGGCCACCGCCGTCGCCAGCAGCAGCAGCACGATCGACAGGCTCACCAGTTCGGGGATGGCACCGGCCGTTGACCCGGCGGTCGCGCCGCCGCCCGCCAGCGTTGCCATGGCCAGCCCCATCTCGTTCAAGTCGGCCACCGCGGGGTTGGGGTCTTCGCTCCGCTCAGAGCGATCGCGGAGCCCCATTATTGGTGCCGGCGGCGGCAGGTTCTTGCCCAGGTGGATCGTTGCGGGCGGTGTCGGGTGTGCCATCGCCATGACGGCGGTGCTCACGCCTGCATGGGCGGCGGCGGCACGGGACGGCGCAGCGTCCTGCGAAGCCCGGATCCGGGCGGTGCAGGCGGAGATCCTGCGCCGCAACCTGGCCACCGGCTCCGGGCCGCCCCTCAACGCCTT
>CAZBMT010000524.1:0-1739 GCA_964492645.1 uncultured Cyanobium sp.
CTGGTGTGGACGCCGGTGGAGGCCGCCATCACCCTGCGGATGGTTGGATTGAACCGCAAGGAGCACCGGAGCGGCCGTGGACCCGATGATCGCCGCACTCCACGATCCCGGCGCCTATGACCATCCGGTCGAACGGGTCGACTGCCTGGAGACCCACATCTCCTGGATCCTGCTGACCGGAACCATCGCCTACAAGATCAAGAAGCCGGTGAACCTGGGGTTCGTCGATTTCTCGACCCCGGAGCGGCGCCGCTGGTTCTGCCAAGAGGAGCTGCGGCTCAACCGCCGGCTGGCTCCCGACCTCTACCTCGGCCTCAGCCCGATCCATGGCCCGCCCGAACGGGCCAGCCTGCACGGCAGCGGGCCGACCCTGGAGCTGGCCGTCCGCATGCGCCAGTTTCCCCAGAGCGCCCTGCTGGCGGCCGTTCTGGACCGCCATGGCCTGAGCACCGACCAGCTCGAACGGCTGGCGGACGACCTGGCGGCCTTCCATGCCGCCGCCGCGGTGGCCGGCGCGAACGATCCCTACGGCGCCCCGGAACTGGTGAAAGCGCCAGCCGTGGCCAATCTGGAGGTGCTGGCGGCCAGCGGCGCTGCCATCGCTGCAGAGGTGGCTGGCCTGAAGCAGTGGACGGAGGACAGCTACACGGCGCTCCAGCCCACCTTCGCCCTGCGCCGCAGCCAGGGACGCATCCGCGAATGCCATGGGGATCTGCACCTCGGCAACCTGCTGCTGGAGGAGGGGCGCATCCGGGTCTTCGACTGCCTGGAATTCAGTCCCGAGCTGCGCTGGATCGACGTCATCAGCGACCTGGCCTTTCTGGTGATGGATCTCGAGCACCGCGACCGGCCCGACCTGGGGGCGGTGCTGCTCAATCGCTGGCTGGGACGCTGCGGCGACTACGGCGGTCTGCTCACCTGGCGCTGGTATCGCGTCTACCGCTCCCTGGTGCGGGCCAAGGTCTGCGCCCTGCGCCTGCGTCAGCCGGAGCTCGACGCCGGCACGGCGACGCTTCTGCAGCGGGATCTGGAGCGCTATCTCCTTGGGGCTCGGCGCGCCACCAGCGTCCCGGCCCCGGCCCTGGTGATCACCCAAGGGGTCTCCGGCAGCGGCAAGAGCCACCGAGCCCGCCAGCTCTGCCAGCGCCAGGGCTGGATCCAGCTCAGCTCCGATGTGGAGCGCAAGAGACGCTTCGGCACCTGGGGCCAGGGCGACTCCCCCCCCCTGCAGGGGGATCCCTACCGGAGCTCGGTGAGCGCCGACCTCTACGGGCGGCAGCTGCCGGAGCAGGCGGCCCGGATCCTCGCCGCCGGGTACTCGGTGGTGGTGGATGCCACCTTCCTGGGCCGTGATCAGCGCCGGCGGATGGAGGACCTGGCCCGGCGCCGCCGCGTGCCGTTCCTGGTCCTGGCCTGCCGCAGCACCCCGGAGGAGGCCCGACGGCGCATGGCGGAACGCCGGCAGCGGGGCGGTGATCCCTCCGACGCCGATGGAGCCGTTCTGGAGGCCCAGCTCAGGTGTGAGGAACCCCTCGACGAACGGGAGTTCCTGCAGGCGCTGGACGTGGGGCCGGAGCTGGCGGCCGGGGATCTGATCGCCCGGGTGCAGGAGCGGCTGGGGGCCTAGAACCACTCGGCCAGGGCGGCCTCGCGGGTGTTGACGTTGGCCTCCGGCGTGGAGCGTCGGAACTCCATGGTGATGCTGCGCTTCTGCTCGCCATCGGCCGCCAGGGCCTCGA
>CAZBMT010000525.1:0-1739 GCA_964492645.1 uncultured Cyanobium sp.
ACCCGTTCCTGGAGAAGGGGCTGCTCGAGGCCTGCCTGGAGGCCTTCCAGAGCGGCGACGTGGTGGCCGCCCAGGACATGGGGGCCGCCGGCCTCACCTGCAGCTGCTCGGAGATGGCGGCCAAGGGGGGCCTGGGCATCGAACTGGATCTGGATCGGGTGCCGGCGCGGGAGAGCGGCATGAGCGCCTACGAGTTCCTGCTGAGCGAATCGCAGGAGCGGATGCTGTTCGTGGTGGCGGCCGGGCGGGAGGAGCCGCTGATGGAGCGCTTCCGCCGCTGGGGCCTGCAGGCGGCGGTGGTGGGCCGGGTGCTGGAGGAGAACGTGGTGCGGGTGCTGCGGCAGGGCGCGGTGGCGGCCGAGGTGCCCGCCAGCGCCCTGGCGGACGATACGCCGATCAACCACCACGACCTGCTGGCCGAACCCCCCGCCGACCTCCAGGCCCACTGGACCTGGAGTGAAGCCGAACTGCCGGCGGCCTCGAATGCCGGCGGCCTGGAGCTGGCCGCTGGAGCGCTGGGCTGGGGTGACGCGCTGCTGCGTCTGCTCGATGACCCCACCATCGCCAGCAAGCGCTGGGTGTGGCGCCAGTACGACCACCAGGTGCAGGCCAACACCGTGGTACTCCCCGGCGGCGCCGATGCGGCGGTGATCCGGCTGCGGCCCCAGCAGGGGGAAGGGGCGATGGCGCCGGTGACCCGCGGCGTGGCGGCGACGGTCGACTGCCCCAACCGCTGGGTGGCCCTCGATCCGGAGCGGGGCGCCATGGCGGCGGTGGCGGAGGCGGCCCGCAACCTCTCCTGCAGCGGTGCCGAGCCCCTGGCGGTCACCGACAACCTCAACTTCCCCTCCCCCGACACGGCCATCGGCTACTGGCAGCTGGCGATGGCCTGCCGGGGCCTGTCGGCGGCCTGCAGCGCCCTGGCCACGCCGGTCACCGGCGGCAACGTCTCGCTGTACAACGAGACCCGCCTGCCGGACGGCCGCATGCAGCCGATCCACCCCACCCCGGTGGTGGGCATGGTGGGGCTGGTGCACGACCTGGCCCATGTGACGGGGCTGGCCTGGCGCCAGGCCGGCGATGGCGTCTGGCTGCTGGGGGTGCCGCTGCAGGAGAGCGGCGACGAACGCCTGGGGCTGGGGGCCGGCAGCTACCTGGAGGTGGTGCACGACCGGCTCACGGGCCGCCCGCCGCTGACGGATCTGGCCCTGGAGGGGCGGGTGCAGGGCTTCCTGCGCCAGGCCATCGCCGCGGGTCTGGTGCGCTCCGCCCACGACCTCTCCGACGGCGGCCTGGCGGTGGCGCTGGCGGAGGCCTGCATCGCCTCCGGCCTGGGGGCCGCGCTGGAGCTGCCCGCCGGCGCGGGGCGCCCCGACCGGCTGCTGTTCGCCGAGGGGGGCGCCCGGGTGCTGGTGAGTGTGGCGCCGGAGCAGGAGCCCGCCTGGCGGGAGGCACTGGCGGCGAGTGGCGAGGCCGGTGCGGCCGTGCCGGCCGAGCGCCTGGGCACGGTGACGGCGGAGTCCCGCCTGGTGCTGGCGCGGGGCGGCGAGCCCCTGCTGGCGCTGGCGGTGGAGCAGTTGCGCGACACCTACGAGCAGGCGATCCCCGCCCGCCTGGGCAAGGCCGGCCCCCCACCCGACAGGTAATGGGCCAAGATGAAGCCGGTCCTTGGTCCGAGCCTGCCGTGCCCTTCGCCGATCACCGCGATGCGCACGCTTCCCTGACCAGCACCGCCGAGG
>CAZBMT010000526.1:0-1730 GCA_964492645.1 uncultured Cyanobium sp.
CCCATGTCGTCGGCCAGGCAGGCGCCCTGGTCGAAGCGGTGCAGGAAGGCCAGCCAGCCCAGGCCCCGCTCCTGGTAGGGCCGCAGCTGGCCGGCGAAGCCCTCCGGAGCCGGCAGGGGATCGGGGGCCTTCAGCTGGTGGTACTGCTCCAGCACGGCGCTCAGCCGGGGCCCGGGGGTGAAGCGGTGCACCGGCAGCCGCATTAGGGTGTCGCCGTTGCTGGCCGTCAGGCGCAGGGCGTCGTCGAGGCTGAGGTTGGGATCGGCGGCGCAGAAGCGCTCGGCGTTCCTGAGATCGCTGGGTCGCAGCTCGATCCAGGCCCCCTTGTGCTGCACCAGCGGACTGCGCTTGGCGGAGAGGCGCTCCAGGTCCTTGAGGGTGAGCGTCACCCCGCCGATCATCAGCTCCCACTTCCACTCGAGGCTTTCCCCCAGGGAGAAGCCGCGGGAACGGTCCGGCAGCTCGGCCTCGATCGCCAGCCCCAGCCGGCTGGCCAGTCCACCGCTGAGGCTGGCCGGCAGCACCACCCCCACCCCGACGTCGCGCAGCTGGATGGCGGCGGTGCGCACCAACACGAAGGCCTCGGCCGGGGTGAGCTGCATGGTCTCCGGCGCCGCCGCATCGAGGCCCCGCCCGATCGGCTCGAACACCTGCAGGGCCCGGCCCAGCCCCTCCAGCAGCAGCTGGCCCGGCTCGGCCACGTCCACCTCGCCGAGCTGGAGGCGGCCGTCGCCCGCATTCCAGACGGTGCGTGCAGGCATCCGCAGGCTGGGATCGGCCTCTGCCTGCAGGGAGAAGCGCAGCTCCCAGAGCTCCTCGCCCTCCTCGGGGGTGAACAGCTCCAGGCAGGCCCGGGCCGGGGCCACACGCCCGGCCACCGCTTCGCGCCAATGGTGGGTGGCCACCGCCAGCCGCTCCCGCTCCTCCTCGTCCAGGTCGAGCCGGCCGGGGCCGGGGCCGAGGGCCTTCTGCCAGGCCCCCAGCAGGGGATCGAGCCCATCACTGGGCGGGCGGAAGCCGGCCCGCAGCTGGCCGTCGAGCAGCGCCTCCAGCAGGCTGGCCACCCGCAGCCGGCCACTGCCTGGTCGGCGGCAGGCCAGCCCCCCCTCCCCCGGGGCTCCGGGAGCCATGGCGCAGGTGGCCACCTGGGGCAGCCGGATGGCCAGTTCCTCCAGACGGCGCCGGTCCCCCTCCCGGTTGAGCAGGGGCAGCCAGCGGGCCCGGTCCTCCTCCACCTGGGGCAGCCAGCGGCCGCGGGCGATCAGGCTCAGGGCCCAGCGCTCCAGATGGCTCCACCAGCGCAGATCATCGGCCAGGCCGGGGTCGTCGCCGGAGAGGGGCAGCCCGGCGAGCCATTCGCCCGCCCCCGCGGGATCGAGGGCCAGGCCCTCCACCCGCCAGGGCCACCACTGCACCTCCTTCGGGATCGGCTCACCGGCCTGCAGGGGCAGACCGCTCCAGGCCGCCAGGCCTTCGCTGGCCGCCTTACGGCGCCCCCGGGCCCCCTGGCTGCGGCTGGGCAGGGTGAGCTGGGCCTCGGCCGGCCGGAAGGCCTCCGACCAGAGGCCATGGTCATCCAGCCAGGCGCCCAGATCGTCGACACTGAGGGAGAGGGGATGGTCGGGAACGGTGCGCAGGGGCGCCACCGGTGTGGCGACCCTCCAGGTGTCGGCCCAGAGCAGCAGCCGGCCACCGGCCCCCTCCGGCGGAAACAGCCAGGTGGCGTGCAG
>CAZBMT010000527.1:0-1723 GCA_964492645.1 uncultured Cyanobium sp.
AGGAGTTCCACACCGCTCTGCAGCTGCTCGCTGATGCGCTGGCCGCCGCCATCGCCGATGAAGCTGCGGAAGGTGGTGCCGCTCGCCCAGAGCCGCAGCGGGCGGGGCCGGCCGAGCATGCGGGTGCTGGCGGCCCGGGCGATCGGGGCGGTGAGCTCCGGCCGCAGGCCGAGGGGCTCATCGGCCGCCAGCCGCACGAGCTCCCGTTCGGCGATCGCGCCGCCGGCCTCGAGGGTGTCGAGCCGCTCGATGGTGGGAGGTGCCACCTCCTGGTAGCCCCAGAGGCGGTACACCGTGGCCAGCAGGTCGCAGAGTCGCCGGTTGCTGTCCACCTGACCCGGGTTGAGGTCCCGGGCGCCGGCGGCAGGTTGGAGGGCCATGGAGGGGAAGGCTCGGGCGGTGGGGTGGGAAGGGGCGGATCCTATGGAGCGTCGGCCGCGCCGCCGGCCAGGGCATCCAGCTCCGGGGCGCCGAAGCTGGCCCCGGTGAGGGGACGGCATTGGGCCAGCCCCTTGATCAGGGGCTGGCGCAGGGCGGGGGTGCAGGCGATCACCCGTCCATCGGCCAGGTCGAGGGGACCGCCGTCGTAGGCGCAGACGGTTCCGCCGGCCTCCTCCACCAGCACCACGCCGGCCACCAGGTCCCAGGGGGACAGGCCCCGCTCCCAGTAGCCGTCGACCCGGCCGGCGGCGACGAAGGCCAGATCGACCGCCGCCGCCCCCGCCCGGCGCACCCCGTGGCTGCGGTGGGTGAACCAGGCGAATTCGGCGTAGTTGTTGTCGAGGCGCCGCACCCGGTCGTACGAGAATCCGGTGACGAGCAGGGAGTCCGCCAGGGCGCCGCAGGCACTGACGCTCAGCCGGCGGCCGTTGCACCAGGCCCCCCGCCCCGGGGCCCCCCAGTAGTGCTCCTCCAGCACCGGCACCTCCAGGGCGCCGAGCAGGGGCAGGCCCCGCCAGCTGAGCCCCACGGAGGTGCCGAAGAACGGGTAGCCGTGGGCGTAGTTGGTGGTGCCGTCGAGGGGGTCCACGCACCAGAGCAGGTCACCCTGGCCGGCGAGCTGGCCGCTCTCCTCCGCCAGCACGGCCACGGTGGGGGTGCCGGCCGCCAGGACCGCCAGCACGGCGGCTTCGGCCGCCAGATCCGCCTCGGTGACCAGGTTGCCCGCCGTGCCCTTCTCCTTCACCTGCTCCAGGCGGCCGAAGTGGCGCCGCAGCTCGCGGCCACCGGCCTCCGCAGCCTCGCGGGCCACCTGCAGCAGCCGCTCCAGCGCGGCGGCGTCGAGGCCGGACCCTTCCAGGGCCCGTTGGCAGAGTGAACTCATTCGTCGTCCAGGGGCAGGCCGGGACGCACCAGCCCGCGGCCGAAGAAACGGCCGAACTGGCGGTCGTAGACCTCATCCTCGTCCTGGGTCTCCACCTCCAGCGGGCCAGTGGCCCGGGCGACGCACAGCAGGCCGTAGCCCTCCTCCCGCAGCTGCTTCGAGAGGCCGAGGGCCTCCCGCTGGTCGATGTGGCCGTCCAGCACCCGGACGGCGCAGGCGGTGCAGCAGCCGTTGCGGCAGCTGAAGGGCAGCGGCTCCCCCTGGGCCTCGAAGCTGCGCAGGATGTACTCCCCTTCCGGAACGTCGAGGCGGATGACACGGTTGGCCTGTCGCCAGTGGACCGTGATCGGGTGGGTGCGGTTCATGGGGCGCTGGGCAGGGGGGTGGGGGCGATGGAGA
>CAZBMT010000528.1:0-1714 GCA_964492645.1 uncultured Cyanobium sp.
TGACGCCTTCGATCCGGTCCTCGATCTCCTGGTAGATCTCCTGCAGCTGGGCGATGTTCTCGTCGCTGGTGTCCCAGTAGCCGCGGCCGTTCACCTCAAGAAGGGTGCCGACGATGCGGCGGAAGCTGTGGGGGTTGAGCTCCATCAGCCGCTTGCGCATCTGGGGGTCGTTGATGAAGGTCTCGTTGGCCTCCTCATAGACGAAATTGTCGACGGCGCCACTGGTGGCGCTCCAGCCCAGGGTGAAGTTGAGCCGTTTGGCCACCTCCCGCACCCCCTCGTAGCCGGAATCAAGCATGCCCTCGTACCACTTCGGGTTGAGCAGCTTGGTGCGGGAATCCAGGCGGATGGTTTCGCTCAGGGAGCGCACCTGGGCGTTGGCGGTGGTGGTATCGGCGATGTAGCTGGCGGGGGCCTTGCCGTCATCGCGCAGGTTGGCGATCAGCTTGGTGGGGTCGGAGTCGAAGTAGTGGCTCACATCTGTGAGCGAAATCTCCGCCGAATCCAGGTTCTGGAAGGTGACATCGGCGGTCTTCATCGCCGACTCGAACACCTCGCGGTTCTGGTTCATCTCGCCGGGGTTGTCGGCGTTGAAGGCGAACGTCTTGCGGGACAGGTACATTTCCTGCAGTTCGCCCTCCTCCTCCCAGGTGCTGTTCTCCACCGCCAGGTTGACGTTCGAGCTGTAGCTGCCGCTGGCATTGGAGAACACCCGGGTGGCGGCGTCCCGCAGGGAGATGCCCTGCGCGGCGGCCTGCTCCTGGCTGTGCTTGCGCACGAAGTTCATCTCCAGGGGCTCATCGGCCTCGGCGGCCATCTTCACGCCCTGGTCGATCAGGGCCATCTGGTTGATGAACAGATCACGGAACACGCCCGAGCAGTTCACCACCACATCGATGCGGGGCCGGCCCAGCTCCTCAAGGGAGATCAGCTCCAGCTTGTTCACCCGGCCGAGGGAATCGGCCATCGGACGCACGCCGATGAACCAGAGGATCTGGGCCAGGGATTCGCCGTAGGTCTTGATGTTGTCCGTGCCCCAGAGCACGCAGGCGATCGTTTCCGGCCAGGTGCCCTGCTCGGCCCGCTGGCGCTCGATCAGCCGGTCGACCACCACCTTGGCGGCGGCGATGGCGGCCCGGGTGGGGATGGCCTGGGGGTCAAGGGCGTGGATGTTCTTGCCGCTGGGCAGCACGCCGGGATTGCGGATCGGATCACCGCCGGGGCCGGGGATCACGTATTCGCCATCGAGAGCCCGCAGCAGGCTCTCCATTTCCATGTCGGCGCAGATCTGCTCAAGGCAGAAGCGCAGGTAGCCGAACAGGTTGTCGAGCTCGGCGGCATCCACCCCGGGGAAACCCGCGGCGCGGCAGGCGCTCAGCCAGGGGCTGGGCAGCCGCACCCCGAAGCGCTCCAGCAGATCGAAGAACCAGCCGAAGTTGCCGCGCAGGTTGACGCGACCATCGCTGCCAGTGACGGAACGCACCATCGAGGCCACAGCCTTGCGGCACGCCTCGGTGATCGTCTGGTTGAGCTCCACATCCGCCAGCACACCGGCGTCGTTGCCCTTGTAGACATCGGTGATCGTGCGGCCCAGGCTTTCGGCCAGCAGGGCCGGCAGGCTGCGGTAGCCCTCCTCTTCCCGCTCAAGGGCGGCGATGTTCACCAGGGTGGCGATCGCCTCCTCGGCGGTGGGCGGCTTGCCGATCGTGTGCAG
>CAZBMT010000529.1:0-1711 GCA_964492645.1 uncultured Cyanobium sp.
CGGGGTGGAGCTCATCCCCCCAGGCGAACTCCCCCCCCTCCCGGCCGCCACAGGCGGCCCGTTCCCACTCGGCCTCGCTCGGCAGCTGCTTGCCGGCCCAGGCGGCGTAGGCCGCCGCGTCCCCATGGGCCACATGCACCACGGGATGGTGCTCCCGCGCCCGGATGGAGCTGCCCGGTCCTTCGGGGTGGCGCCAGCAGGCCCCCGGCCGGTACTGCCACCAGCGGTAGGGATCACCCGTGCCGATGGGCCCCGACGGCGGCACGAACACGATCGAGGCCGGGGCCAGCAGCTCCGGCAGTGCTCCGGGATAGTCGGCCGGATCGGCCGGCCTCTCCGCCAGGGTGATGTGCCCTGTCGCCTTGACGAACTTCTGGAACTGGGCGTTGGTGACCGGGGTGCGGTCGATCCAGAAGCCCGCCACCTCCACCCGGTGGGCCGGGGCCTCCTCGGGGTAGTGGTGGTCGGAGCCCATCGTGAAGGTGCCCGGCGGAATCCAGACCATGTCCCGCGCCGGGGGGCGCCCCGGAGGGCGCCCGCGAACCATCGCTGTGGCCATGGCGGATCAGGAGGACTGGCCGATGCTGGCCTCCAGCTTCGCGAGCACCTGCTCCATCGAGAAGCTGGCCGCTTTCTGGCGGGGCGGGAACTCCAGGAAGGTGGCCAGGAACTCGGCCACGAAGGACTGGGCCGGCACCAGCATGAAGATGTGGTCGAACATCCAGTCCCAGTAGGTGTTGGAGGTGATGTCGGCGCGCTCGTAGGGATCGGTGAGCAGGTTGAAGATCTTCGGCACCCGCAGCTGCACGAAGGGCTCGGCCCAGATCTGGCAGGTGCCCTGCTCACGCTGCTCGGCGAAGACGAACTTCCAGTTGTCGTAGCGCAGACCGGTGAGATCGCCGTCGTCGGAGAAGTAGAAGAACTCCCGACGGGGGCTCGTCTCGGACTGACCCGTCCAGTAGTCGAGCATGTTGTAGCCATCCAGGTGGATCTTGAAGGTCTTGGAGCCCACCGTGTGGCCCTCCAGAAGCTTCTCCTTGATCTGCGGGTCGCCGGCCGCCGCCAGCAGGGTGGGCAGCCAGTCGAGATGGCTGACGATGCCGGTGAACAGGGTTCCCGGAGCGATCTTCCCTGGCCAGCGCACCAGGGCCGGCACCCGGAAGGCCCCTTCCCAGTTGGTGTTCTTCTCGCTGCGGAAGGGGGTCATGCCGGCATCGGGCCAGCTGTTCATGTGGGGCCCGTTGTCCGTGCTGTACATGACGAGCGTGTCATCGGTCACGCCCAGCTCATCGAGCAGATCGAGCATCTCGCCGATGCACTCATCGTGGTAGAGCATCACGTCGTGGTATTCCGACTGCCAGCGACCACTGCGGCCGATGTCCTGGGGCCTGGCATAAGTGCGGAAATGCATGTGGGTGGTGTTGAACCACACGAAGAAGGGCTCACCGGAGGCCACGGCATCGCGGATGAAGCGCTTCGCCTCGGCGATGAATTCATCGTCAGCCGTCTCCATCCGCTTGCGGGTGAGCGGCCCGGTGTTCTCGATCCGCTGGGTGCCGTCGCCGTTGGCCCAGCAGTGCAGCACACCGCGGGGGGCGAAGCGCTTGCGGAAATTGGGGAACTCGGGATCGTCCTCCTTCGGGTAGTCACGCAGTTCCGGCTCCTCCTCGGCGTTGAGGTGGTAGAGGTTGCCGAAGAACTCATCGAAGCC
>CAZBMT010000530.1:0-1708 GCA_964492645.1 uncultured Cyanobium sp.
AAATACTTACCGGTACCGGTGCCGGTCCATCGCCGCTCGCCGGTACCGCCGCCGCCGCCCCCCTGCCGGCCCTGGCCTGAGCCTGTCCCAGGACCATCCCCCGTAGACTCATCGGCTGCCGAGCGCTCACCATGCCCCGTGCCCGCGTCGGATCCTCCAGCAAGAGCGCGGCCCCCGGCAACGGCACCTCCGGCAAGCTCCCGGAGGATGCCGTCCCTTCTCCCGAGACGGCCCTGCGCACCCTCCACGGCGGCAGCCTCGAGGACGTGATCCGGGTCCGCGGGGCCCGCCAGCACAACCTGCGCAACGTCGATCTCACCATCCCGCGCAACCGCATGGTGGTGTTCACCGGGGTGAGCGGCAGCGGCAAGAGCTCCCTCGCCTTCGACACGATCTTCGCCGAGGGCCAGCGGCGCTACGTGGAGAGCCTCTCCGCCTACGCCCGCCAGTTCCTCGGCCAGGTGGACAAGCCGGATGTGGATGCGATCGAGGGGCTCTCGCCCGCCATCTCGATCGACCAGAAGTCCACCAGTCACAACCCCCGCTCCACCGTCGGCACGGTGACGGAGATCCAGGACTATCTGCGGCTCCTCTACGGCCGCGCCGGCGAACCCCACTGCCCCCAGTGCGACCGCTCGATCAAGCCCCAGTCCATCGACGAGATGGTGGACCAGATCCTCACCCTCCCCGAAGGCACCCGCTACCAGCTGCTGGCCCCGGTGGTGCGGGGCAAGAAGGGCACCCACGTGAAGCTGCTGGCCGGGCTGGTGGCGGAGGGCTTCGCCCGGGTGCGGATCAACGGTGAGGTGCGCGAGCTGGCCGACAACATCGAGCTCGACAAGAACCATGCCCACCACATCGAGGTGGTGGTCGACCGGCTGGTGGCCCGTGACGGCATCCAGGAACGGCTCACCGACTCCCTGCGCACCGCCCTCAAGCGCGGGGAGGGTCTGGCCCTGGTGGAGGTGGTGCCCAAGGCCGACGAGCCGCTTCCCGAGGGGGTTGAGCGCGAGCGGCTCTACTCCGAGAACTTCGCCTGCCCGGTGCACGGCGCCGTGATGGAGGAGCTCTCGCCCCGACTGTTCTCCTTCAACAGCCCCTACGGCGCCTGCCCCGCCTGCCACGGCATCGGCCATCTGCGCAAGTTCACCGTCGAGCGGGTGGTGCCCGACCCCTCCCTGCCGGTGTACGCCGCGATCGCCCCCTGGAGCGACAAGGAGAACAGCTACTACTTCTCCCTGCTGTTCAGCGTCGGCGAGGCCTTCGGCTTCGAGCTCAAGACCCCCTGGAACCAGCTCACCGAGGCCCAGCGCACCGTGCTGCTGCACGGCAGCCAGGAGCCGATCGCCATCAAGGCCGACAGCCGCTACCGCAAGAGCGAGGGCTACGTGCGACCCTTCGAGGGGATCCTGCCGATCCTGGAGCGCCAGCTGCGCGATGCCAGCGGCGAATCGATGCGCCAGAAGCTGGAGAAGTACCTGGAGCTGGTGCCTTGCGAGAGCTGCCACGGCCTGCGGCTGCGGCCCGAAGCCCTGGCGGTGCGGGTGGGTCCCTACGCCATCCACGAGCTCACCTCGGTGAGCGTGGCCGACAGCCTGGAGCGGATCGAGGCCCTGATGGGCGTCGGCGCCCATGAAGGGGCCCAGCCCCTGCTCAGCAGCCGCCAGATCCAGATCGGCGACCTGGTGCTGCGGGAGATCCGCATGCG
>CAZBMT010000531.1:0-1707 GCA_964492645.1 uncultured Cyanobium sp.
GAGCTCTGGGAGCCGGCCACCGGTTCGGTGGAGCAGCGTCCGGACGAATGGCTGGGCCTGTGGCGCCGGTCGCTAGACCCGGTTCCAGGGCATGGCGGCCAGTAGCCGGGCCATGCCGCAGAAGCCGGAGACGCCGGCGAAGGTGAGCCCGGCCCCCACGAAGCCGCTCAGCCAGATCCAGCCCGGTGCCACGGTCTGGCTGAGGATCACTCCCACCAGCACCAGGCTGCCGGCGACGATCTGCACCTGGCGCATCAGCGGCAGCGGCGCCCCCTTGAGCTTCCGCACCGGCAGGCCGGCCTGCTGCCAGGCGGGCAGGCCACCGAGCAGGTCGGCGACGGGGTGGGGATGGCCCTGGGCGAGCAGCTGGGCGAGGCCCTTGCCGCTGCGGTTGCCGCTCTGGCAGACCAGCACCAGCGGACCGCGGGGCAGGTCGGCCTGGGTCAGGCGGGAGAGGGGCACGTTGAGGCTGCCGGCGATGTGGCCGCCGGCGAACTCCATCGGCTCGCGCACATCGATCACAGTGACCGCACCGGCCGCCAGCTGGTCGGCGAGGTCGTGGGCACTGAGGCGGCTGGGGGTGGCGCTGGGGCTGCTGGTGGCCGGGGTGCTCATGGTGGCGGTCATGGGAGTGGCGGTCATGGTCGTGGAGGCAGGGAGGGAGGAAGGCAGGGGAGGGAATGCCGTGGGTCGTGGGTGGCTTCAGGCCGGGACGACGCCCTCAAGCGGGAAGCCCTCGGCGGCCCAGCGGCTCAGGCCGCCGTGGAGGTTGGCCACCTGCTGGCGGCCCGCCTTGAGCAGCTGCTGGGTGGCCAGGGCCGAGCGGCTGCCCGAATGGCAGACCACCACCAGCGGACGATCGGTGGGGATCTCACCGGCGCGGCTCTCCAGTTCCGGCAGGGGGATCAGCAAGCTGCCGGCCACGCGTCCGTCCGGCCCGTCGAATTCCTCGGCGGAGCGCACATCCAGCACCGTGACATCGCCGCGGTGGGCGGCCACCCAGGCCGGGGCGAGTTCGGGCAGCCCCGCGTAGCTGCGGGCCATGGGCGCCCAGGCGGGGGCGGCGCTGGCGTCGCCGGGCTTGCCGGATCGCATGTTGCCCGGCAGGGCCTGGGCGATGCGGTGGGGATGGGGCAGGCGCATGTTCTCCATGTGGCCCACGAAGTCCCGCTCGGTGGCGTTGCCGCCGAGGCGGGCGTTGAAGGCCTTCTCCTCGGTGACGGAGGTGACGCTGCGGCCGGTGTAGTCGTGGCCGGGGTAGAGCAGGCAGTGGTCGGGGAGCGTGAGGATCTGGCCGGTGATCGAGGCCCAGAGGGTGTGGGCGTTGCCCTGCTGGAAGTCGCAGCGGCCGCAGCCGCGCACCAGCAGGGCGTCGCCGGTGAAGGCCATCGTGTGATCGTCGAGGACGAAGGTGAGGCAGCCGTCGGTGTGGCCGGGGGTGGCGCGCACCTCCAGATGGCGGCCGCCGAAGAGGACGCGATCACCGTGCTTCAGGGGGCGGGTGACGTTCTCGGCGCCGACGCAGGCCGCCAGGCCGATGGCGCAGCCGGTGGCCCCGTGCATCAGCCAGCTGCCCGTCACGTGGTCGGCATGGGCATGGGTGTCGATCGCGGCCACCAGCGCCAGGCCCAGCTCCCGGATCAGCGCCAGATCGCGGTCGTGCTGCTCGAAGACCGGATCGATCAGCAGGGCCTGGCGGCTGGCCAC
>CAZBMT010000532.1:0-1701 GCA_964492645.1 uncultured Cyanobium sp.
GCCCGCAGGGCCTGGATCTGGCAGCCCACGCCGATGGCCAGCAGCCGTTCGATGCCGCTGCCCGGCAGCTGCTCGAGCACCTCCAGGTTGGGGGAGAGGGTGGGTTTGTTCACCCGCGCCGCCAGCACCTCCTGGGGGGTGCGGGCCAGCACCGGCACCGGGGTGAAGCGGTCGTCCGGGCTCTGCTGCACGCACAGCACCGCATCCACCAGGCCGCTCTCCAGGGCCCGCACGCCGATGCGGCTGACGATGCCGGTCCACTGGGCCCCCTCGATCGGCTGGCGCAGGCGGGCGGTGACCATGCGCTGGTGGACACCGAAGTAGAGCTCGTCCTCGTCGTCGAGGCGGCGGCGGCGGCCGTGGGCCTGCTCCTCCATCGCCTCGAAGCGTTGCTCCAGGAAGGCGCAGGCCCGGCGCACGTAGGCCACCCAGCGGCTGTCGCAGAGGCCGCAGTCGCTGCAGAGATCCTTGGCGGGTTTGGGGCTGCCCTTCGCCAGGGGTCGGGCTCGATCGTGCGGCGCCAGGGACGAGGGCGCCGGTGAAGGAACGGAGGACAAGCGGTGGTGGGCGCAGGAGCTCGACGCTCAACCTATCGGCCGTGGCGGCCCCATGCCGCCGGCCCCGGGCGACGCCTGCGCCAGAGTGCCTGGAGCTCCCCTTTCTTTTCGGCCCCGATGCCCGCCCGCCGGAAGCCACGCCGCCCCGACGAACCCCCGGCCCCCGGGAGCGCGACCCCCGCGGCCCAGCCCCCGGCCCCGAAGCGGCGCCTGGTCACGGGGCGGCTGCTCAGGAGCCTCGGCGTCACCGCCGCCGGCGCCGTGGTGGGGATGGGCGTCCTGGGGCTGCTCTGGCCGATGCCCGACCGGGCCCTGGCTCCCACGCCCGAGGTGGGCCCGGCCAGCCTGGCCGCCCCGCCGGCCAGGGCGATCACCCTGCTGGTGATCGGCAGCGACGCCGAGGCGATCGGCGCGCCGATCAACAGGGCCGCCCCCGCCGGGCCGGCGAACGCCGATGCCCTGCTGCTGGTGCGCGTCAATCCGGAGGGGCCCCTGCAGGTGCTCAACCTGCCCACCGAAGTGGCGGTGAACCTGCCCGGGCAGAAGGGCCCCAAGCGGCTGGGGGAGGCGTTCCGCCTCGGGGGTGTGGCCCTCACCGCCGACGCGGTGCGGGAGCTGGTGGGGCTCCAGCCCCCCGCCCCCGACCGCTACCTGGTGCTGCCACGGGGGGCGCTGCGGGACCTGGTCAACGGGCTTGGGGGTCTGGAGCTGAGCCCGCCCCGGCGGATGAGCTACACGGATAAAACCCAGAAGCTGACCATCGACCTGCAGGCCGGGCTGCAGCAGTTGGGGGGCGCCAAGGTGGAGCAACTGGTGCGCTTCCGCGACCCCTGGCTGGGCGACGCCGGCCGCCGAATCAACCAGCAGCTCGTGGCCACCAGCCTGAGGGAGCGGATGCTGCAGCCGGAACGGCTGGCCAAGCTGCCGTTCCTGGTGGGCCAGCTGCAGCCGAAGGTGGAGACCAACCTGTCGCCGGGCGAGACCCTCAGCCTGCTGGCGGCCGGGCTGGACGGCAGCAAGCCGGTGCAGTTCGCAAGCCTGCCGCTCAAGCCCGCCGAGGAGAAGCACGAGGGCCTGCGCCAGCTGGAGGCGGACGCGCCGCCGCAGCTGTGGAAGGAGCCGGCGGCCCCATAGTCATAGTCAA
>CAZBMT010000533.1:0-1695 GCA_964492645.1 uncultured Cyanobium sp.
CCGGCGGCGGTTGGGGCGGCGGCCTGGGCTGCGGTGGGTCTGGCCGCCCGTCGCCGGCGCGGGCGGGCGCCGGCCTCCTGCAGGGCCACCGCCTCCGGGTCGCCGTCGTGCCCCGCGGCGGGCGCTGCAGGCGGTTCCGGGCCGTTGGGGGCGAACAGATCCCCCTGCAGCGCCGGGCCGGCGATCAGCGAAAGCTGCTGCTCGGCTTCCGCGGCCACGGGCTCCCCAGGTGCTGGGGGGATCGTAGGGCGGGTGCCTGGGGCTTACCTGCCACCTCGCCCCGGCCTCGCCCCGGCATCGAGTTGTGAAGGTTGGGTTGGCTGGCCCGGGGTGGTTCGGGGCTGCGTGTGAGAATCCGCCCACTGACCGGACGGCCTGCCCCTGAGCCATGCAGATCCTCAACACCCTTTCCGTTCTGGCCCTGGTGGTGATGTCCTTCGCCCTGATCGTGGCGGTGCCCGTGCTCTACGCCAGCACGGAGGACAGCGGCCGTTCCAACCGGTTGATCCTCCTGGGTGGTCTGGCCTGGGTGGCACTGGTGCTGGTGAACTGGGGCATCAGCTTCCTGGTGGTCTGAGCGCCAGCGGCCCTTCCTTTTAGGCTGCGTCCTTGAGTCGACGCCACGGCTGTGGCGCATGCCCGTGGCCAGTTTTGAGGGACAGTTCAGTGGTGCCAGTGGCCTGCGCGTGGCGATTGTGGTGGCCCGGTTCAACGACCTGGTCACCGGCAAGTTGCTGAGCGGCTGCCTCGACTGCCTCGGTCGCCACGGCATCGACACCAGCCCCACCAGCAGCCAGCTGGATCTGGCCTGGGTGCCCGGCAGCTTCGAGATTCCCCTGGTGGCCCAGCGGCTGGCCGCCAGCGGCCGCTACCAGGTGGTGATCACCCTGGGGGCGGTGATCCGGGGCGACACCCCCCACTTCGACGTGGTGGTGGCCGAGGTGAGCAAGGGGGTGGCCGCCGTGGCCCGCGACACCGGCGTGCCGGTGATCTTCGGGGTGCTCACCACCGACACCCTGCAGCAGGCCCTGGAGCGGGCCGGCATCAAGAGCAACCTGGGCTGGAGCTACGGCCTCCAGGCCCTGGAGATGGGCAGCCTGATGGCCACCCTGCCGGCCCAGCCATGAACCGCAAGGGACTGATCCTGGCGGGGGGCAGCGGCACGCGCCTGGCCCCCCTCACCACCGCCGTCAGCAAGCAGCTGGTGCCGGTGTACGACAAGCCGATGATCTACTACCCGCTCAGCACCCTGATGCTGGCGGGCATCCGCGAAGTGCTGGTGATCACCACCCCCACCGACCAGCCCGCCTTCGAGCGCTTGCTGGGGGATGGTTCCGGCTGGGGGATGACGATCCGCTATGCAGTGCAGCCCAGCCCGGACGGGCTGGCCCAGGCGTTCCTGATCGGGGCCGATTTCCTTGATGGCGCCCCGGCAGCCCTGGTGCTGGGGGACAACCTGTTCCACGGCCACGACCTGATCCCCCAGCTGCAGGGGGCCAACGGCGAGCGGCCCGGGGCCACGGTGTTCGCCTACCCGGTGAGCGATCCGGAGCGCTACGGGGTGGTGGAGTTCAGCGGCGATGGCCGGGTGCTGAGCATCGAGGAGAAGCCGGCCCGGCCGCGCAGCCGTTATGCCGTGACGGGCCGGTACTTCTACGCCCACACGGTGGTGGAGCGGGCCCGGCAGGTGCGGCC
>CAZBMT010000534.1:0-1694 GCA_964492645.1 uncultured Cyanobium sp.
AGCCGGTTCGATACCCAACTCCCGAGCCTCAACCGGGCGGCCAAGCTCACGCAGGAGGCCCTGCGCCTGCACCGCGAGGACTTACTCAAAGCTCCGCTGTCGGCCATCCGGGTGCATCCCCGCCTGGCTGATCTGATCGCCGCGGCCCAGCGCCTGCTCTGCGACCCCGGCTGGTTCCTCGATCCCTCCCGGGCTGTGTTCGTCGCGGCCGATGAGCAGGAGCGAGCCCTGATGTTGGCCCTGCTGCGGCAGCCGATGGTGGGCCAGGCCACCAATGAGGATTCCCTGGCGGCGGCGCAGTGGGTGGCCGAGGAGTTGATGCCCCTCCACCCCGGCTGGAAGTACAACGGCCCCCCTCCAGTGCGGCTGCCCTCAGAGATCGGGCCTGATGATTCCTTCCGAGAGGTGATCATTTCGCCCCGCTGCTGGGAGCAGCTCACGGCCGAGGAGCTGCTTCGGGTGATCTATGCCGCCCGGGTCGGCATCCACACCCTGCGGAAGGGTGGAGACGACCAAGTGCCAGACAGGTTGTGGCCAGAACGGCCTTGGAACTGCACCGGGTGGGACTGGGACGACTGGGATTGGGAGGAGCAGGACCGGAAGCAGGCCTGCAGGCTGGAGAGGATGGCCTGCTTCAGATTCCCAGGCACATCGGAAGCGGAGATCCACCAAGCTCTCGGCGACGCTGAGAAATACCGCGCGAACCTCAGGGCCGCTGAGGAGGCCAGTAGGGCCAGGCAGGTGCGGCTCGATCAGATGGAGGCTAAGCACCGGGCCAGGGTGAAGTTCCAGTGATTGGCTGCCCAACTAAGCCCTGTGACTATCACCCAGCTACCTCTGCAGACCTGACGAAAGGCTCCAACTACCGATAGCTGCCATGGCGGAAGAATCCGAATCACGGAAAACCATCGTGACCAGTGGCTCTGGGCCTTCGTATGGATGTTTATGGGTGGTTGCAATTTCAGGTCTGGTGATTGCCGTGTTCTTTGGAGTGCAGACTGGGGTCTACAGGGCCAATCTTGAAAAGGCTCGATTAGAGCGTATCCGAAGCGACAAGAACGAAGCGCAAGAAAATGCCACGCGTCGAGCTGAAACAAAGAAAGCACTCAACGAGATTGAATCAATGCTCAACGGCGACCTTAAGCAGCGGTGGTCTCAATACGATCTCTGTATCAAGCTGGGATCAGCGCGAGTTCATTCGACCATGAAAACCCTCGTTGGCCGCGATCGCAGTGAGCTTATTGTTCCTCAAGTGATTCCGGAGTGGCTGGGATACTGCTTGACAGGTAAGTTCACGCCGAGGAATCCGACAGCGAAGGAGGATAAGTAACTACTTGATCGGAGCTGCGGTTTGGGGGTGGGCGCCGCTGCCTCAGCCCCCTCCAGATGGCTCCCACGGGTGCGCCTGACGCAGAGCCACAGCCTGGGCGGCGTCGAGCTGGCGGCCCTGATGGAAACCCCCGGTGACGCCCCCGCTCGGGTCCCGCAGCACCAGGAGGAAATCAGCGCCCGGGTGCCGATCCAGCGGCCGCCTGAGCATCGTGGTCTGCTCGTTCGCACGACGTGGCGGCGGGGTTCGCGGTGCAGGCATCGGGCCGCAACGATCGGCACCACCAGCCTGCCGAACCCCCGCCATGCCCCACTAGTTACGTCTCGCGTTACCATTGCAGGATGATCCGATCGTTCCGCTGTGC
>CAZBMT010000535.1:0-1682 GCA_964492645.1 uncultured Cyanobium sp.
TGCTCCATTCCCGCGTGGCCCGCTCCAACCTCTGGGCCCTCACCGCCTGCGGCGCCGAGGTGGTGCTCTGCGGGCCGGCCACCCTGCTGCCCGACTGCTTCGCCGACTTCGTGCTGGCACCGCCGCCGGGCCAGGGGGCCGATCCGGTGGCCTCCCGGGGCCGGGTCCGCGTCGAGCGGCGCCTGGAGGAGGCCCTGCCCGGGGCGGATGCCGTGATGACCCTGCGCCTGCAGAAGGAGCGGATGCAGCAGCACCTGCTCACCAGCCTGGACACCTACCACCGCCAGTACGGCCTCAGCCACCGGCGCCTGGCCCTCTGCGCCGATGCCGTCCCGGTGCTGCACCCGGGCCCGGTGAACCGTGGGGTGGAGATCGCCGGCGAGCTGCTCGACGACCCCGCACGCAGCCTGGTGGAGGAGCAGGTCCGCAACGGCATCCCGATCCGCATGGCCCTGCTCTACCTGCTCGCCGCCGTCTGAGGGCCCAGCCGGCCTGGGCGCTTCGTCGTCACCTCAGAGCAGCTTGAAGCCGTCCAGCAGCAGACCGTAGAGCAGGCCCATGCGGGCCATGTCCAGCACCTGCAGCCGCAGCTTCAGGGGCTGGGCCAGCAGCCGGCGCCGCAGCCGGGCCGCCGCTTCGATGGCCAGCACGCACACCAAGGCGCCGAGGGGATCGAACAGGGCGAGGGCACCGGTGATCGAGCCGACGCTGCCGCCGATCACGAAGCTGCCCAGCAGCACGATCAGCAGCAGGGACAGGCGGCGCCAGGGGTTCTGCGCCCAGGCCTCGAGCAGGTTGCCGGACTGGGTGATCCGCTGCTGGAATCGGGTCTGCTGGAAGCGGGGAGGCACCGGCGCTGACCTGCCGCTAGAAAGGGCTGGAAGGAAGGGGAGCAGGGGGCTGACCACCCGGGGGTGGAAAGCCGCTGGCGGTGATCCCCATCACCCGGCCCAATCCCTGCGATCTCTTGTCTACACCATCTCTGGCGTCTTGACAGCTTTTTCCCCCCACCGATAGGGGATGCCAATAAAAAAGCCCGAGGCCAAGGCCCGGGCGGGGTGATGGGGACGACACCAGCAAACCAATCTCCAGCGGGTCGGGCAAGGGGGGGCAGCCGCTGACCGGAGCGTCCCTGCGGGGGCTTGACGGATGGTGTGGCCGTTCTCAGACGTCGCGATTCAGCCCTCGCCGTCCTTCTTGCGCGATCCCTTGCCTTCCAGCAGCTCCAGCAGGGCCTCCATCTGGGCCATCACGCCCCGCACCTCCCCGGCCTCCGGCAGCAGGCCGTCCTCCATCACACCCTGGTGCATCTCCCGCAGCTCCTGGCGGATGTAGCGCAGATGACTGACAACCTGTTCGCGCTTGGACTGCGACATTGAGCGGGCCCCTGATCAACCCCCTCTTTTACCCCATCGCCGATTCACTTCCTTCCGAACCGCTCCTTGGCCTGCTGGTAGAAGGCCAGATCCACACCCTCCAGGCCGGCCTCGCGGGCCAGCGACTCGATCCGCCGCCGGATGATCGGCCGCACCACGAAAGGGATCTCCTTCAGGCTGGTTTCCGCGTCGCTGCTCCAGTCCATCGGCGGGTGATCGGGCGGTGGGTGTTCGGGAGGCGGGTGAAGGGACCGCCCGGGCCTGCGGGGGCCCGGGCGGGAAGAATGGTGGATGGAGAATAGGGGA
>CAZBMT010000536.1:0-1682 GCA_964492645.1 uncultured Cyanobium sp.
CCTCGAAGAACGGGGCGATCTCGAACTGGCCCGGTGCCACCTCGTTGTGGCGGGTCTTGGCGGGGATCCCCAGCTTGTAGAGCTGGCGCTCCACGTCCTGCATGAACACCTGCACCCGCAGGGGGATGGCGCCGAAGTAGTGGTCATCGAACTGCTGCCCCTTGGCGGAGGGCTTGCCGAACAGGGTGCGGCCGGCCAGCAGCAGGTCGGGACGCAGGGGCACGTAGGCGCTGTCGACCAGGAAGTACTCCTGCTCGGCGCCGCAGCTGGAGTTGACCGGGGCCACCTCGGTTTCCCCGAGCAGCCGCAACAGGCGCTGGGCCTGCTTGTTCATGGCGGCGTTGGAGCGCAGCAGGGGTGTCTTCTTGTCGAGGGCCTCACCGGTCCAGGAGATGAAGACCGTTGGGATGCAGAGGGTGAGACCGTTGGGGGTCTCCATCAGGAAGGCTGGGCTTGTGATGTCCCAGGCGGTGTAGCCGCGGGCCTCGAAGGTGGTGCGGATGCCGCCGCTTGGGAAGGAGGAGCCGTCGGGTTCGCCCTGCACCAGCACCTTGCCGGTGAATTCGGTGATCACCGAGCCGTCGCCCTGGACGGAGATGAAACCATCGTGCTTCTCGGCGGTGGCGTTGGTGAGCGGGTAGAAGACGTGGGCGTAGTAGAGGGCGCCGCGGCCGGTGGCCCACTCCTTCATCGCCTGGGCCACCACGTTGGCGACCGAAACGTCGAGCTTGCCGTTCTCCTTGATGGTGCGCTGCACCGACTTGAAGATTTCCTTGGGCAGGGCAGCCTTCATCTTGGCCAGGCTGAACACGTCGCTGGCCCAGAGCTCATCGAGGGACTCGATGGGGGGGGTCACCACCGGCGGCCGCTGATGAATCTGCTGGATGGCGGCGAAGCGTTGCGGGCTGGGCATGGAAACAGCTTGGGTCGGCTGGGGGGTATCCAATCCTTGTGTCCTGCCCCATGGGTGGAGCCGTTGATACAGAACGGCAGGTTCCCCGGTGCACCGAGACACCCCTCAGCGCAGGTAGGAGCGGATCGCCGGACGGCACCAGAACACCAGGGCCGCCAGGGTCAGGCCCCAGACCAGGGGGGCCGCCACCGCCAGCGGCAGGCGATCCTCTGCCACCAGCACGAGGCGCACGATGCCGTAGGCCATCTCGATCGCCAGATCCAGCGACAGCGCCACGATCGCCAGTACCTGGCCCCAGTGGCGCCACTTCAGCAGGGCCACGCAGGCGACCACGCCCAGGGCCACCGCGGGCAGCACGGCACTGGTGTAGACGACGACATTGGCCGTCCGCCAGAGGCTGGAGAGAAGGATCGTCGCCAGGCCGACGGGCAGGACCAGCAGGTTGGCCACCAGTCCGAGCCAGGCGAGCACGCGGTAGCCGCGGGGAGGCTGCAGCTCCGCGAGGGCGGCAGGGGTCGGCGAGAGCGTCTGCATCCGGGCGATTCTCTCAGTTGCGGTCCGGGAGGGCGCCGTCCCTGTCGGATCGAAACACCAGCTCCAGGTCGGGCATCACAGCGGCCGCGATCGCCACCAGAGTCTCGAACAGCCCCTTGGTGTGGGGCGCGCCCGCCCCCATGGCCTCGCGGCTCATCAGCACCAGTTCCAGCACCGGCCCATCCGCCTTGGCCTGCACGTCGGCGATCAGGTGCAGCCGCAGCGTCTCATGCTC
>CAZBMT010000537.1:0-1675 GCA_964492645.1 uncultured Cyanobium sp.
GCATGAAGTTGAAGGTGCCCGAGATGCCCAGGGGCAGGGCGTCGGAGAAGGAGCCCTGGCCGATGGCATAGATCAGCAGCACGGCGGTGGCGGCGGCCACCGGGGCGGAGTAGGCCACGGCGATCCAGGGGCGCATGCCCAGGCGGTAGCTGAGCTCCCACTCCCGGCCCATCCAGCAGAAGATGCCGATCAGGAAGTGGAAGATGATCAGCTGGTAGGGGCCGCCGTTGTAGAGCCACTCATCGAGGCTGGCGGCTCCCCAGATGGGGTAGAAGTGCAGGCCGATGGCGTTGCTGGAGGGCACGACGGCGGCGGTGATGATGTTGTTGCCGAAGAGCAGGCCGCCGGAGACCGGTTCCCGGATGCCGTCGATGTCGACGGGCGGGGCGCCGACGAAGGCGATCAGGAAGCAGACGGTGGCCGTGAGCAGGGTGGGGATCATCAGCACGCCGAACCAGCCCACGTAGAGGCGGTTCTCGGTGCTGGTGACCCAGTTCTTGAAGCGATCCCAGGGATGGACCCCGGAACGCGACAGGGTGGTGAGCGTCATGACAGGACATCCGAAGATGGACAGGCCGGAAACGACGGGCGACGCGATCGCCTGGCGACCATGCCGCTTGCCGCTACCGGACGATAAAACGATACCGTTGAACAATCCCCGGTCGGGACTGCTTTCCATGCGTGTTTCTGCTCAACCTGCTTCGGGATGCACCGCCAGCGGCGCGGTCCCGTGGGCGCCCCCCCTGGTGGCCCTGCTGCTGGTCCTGCTGCTGACCCTGGCGCCAGGCCTGGCCCGGGCCGATGAGGGGCAGCGCTGGAGCCTGCGCGACCGGGACGACAACCGCTGGTCGCTGCGGATCTTCGAGCAGCCCGATCCCGCCTGGCCCAGCGGCGAGCGCCTGCGCCTCAGCGCCCTCACCCCGGGGATCGCCGTCGACCACTCCCGCCCCCTGCTGCTCAGCGACGGCGCCGGCGGCTCCTGGACCCTGGCCAACCGCAGCGAGGAGCTGGTGGCGGCCGGAGAAGGGGAAGGGGTCCTCCCGGAGGGTTCGGCCCAGTTCGACATGGCCGCGCTGCAGCCTCGCCCCAGCGACGCCCTGCCCCTGGTCCTCAGCCTGCCCCTGGCGGGGGAGGCGTCGACGGAGCTGGTGCTGGGCCCGGAGGAAACCCAGGCCATGCACGCCCTGCCTGCCGCCGTGGCGGGCCCTCTGGCTGCTCCTCAGGGCCCCGCGTCTCTGGGCGCTCGATGATGCTCTTGCTACATAGTTCAACGATGAAGATGGACGAATTGTGACTTGCGATGCTGCAGATCTGCGGCAGATGGATGTTCGTGTCAAGGCGGCTATTTGCTTGCCGTATCTTGAAAAGTGCGTCATATCCCCTCTGGGTTCATGTCAGATTGCTTTGGGGACTGTTTGCGCAGCATCGGCCGTATTCCCTTGCTGACGGCATCCGAGGAGCTCCATCTTGGTGCTCTCGTGCAGGACTGGCTTGCCAACCCCGCGCCGAATTCCAGTGAGGAACGCCGCGAGCGAAGAGCCTTCAAGCGGATGGTGACGGGAAATCTGCGCCTCGTGGTCTCGATCTGCAAGCAGCAGTTCAACAGGATCCGACAGATGAATCTGGATCCGATGGATGTGGTGCAGGCCGGCAATCTCGGCCTGATCCATGCCGT
>CAZBMT010000538.1:0-1645 GCA_964492645.1 uncultured Cyanobium sp.
CCGATGAAGGCATCGAGATCGCCGTCGCCGTCGATGTCCACGAAGCTGGGGCTGGTGCCGCGGCCCACATTCGCCAGCCCAAAAGGATTGGTGGCACCAGCGGCGTAGGCAGGTGTGCTGCTACCGGCGACGGCGATGTTGCGGAAGAACAGGGTGTTGCCGTAGCGCTCTCCGATGAAGGCATCAAGATCACCGTCGCCGTCGATGTCCACGAAGTCGGGGCTGGCGAAGGAGCCCACATCCGCCAGCCCGAAGGGATTGACGGCGGCAGCGGCGTAGGCGGGTGTGGTGCTGCCGGCGGCGGCGGTGTTGCGGAAGAAGAGGGTGTTACCGGCGATATTGCCGATGAAGGCATCAAGGTCACCGTCACCGTCGATGTCTGCAAAGCTGGGGCTGGCGTAGGAGCCCACATCCGCCAGCCCGAAGGGATTGGTGGCGGCAGGGGCCTCGTAGGCGGGTGTTGCGGAGAGAGACGGCGGAGTGGTGTCGGCGGCCTCGATCGCCACGATCTGGCCGCCAAGCCTCAGGGTGTGACGATCGTTCTCGTTGAGGCTCTCAGCCGTGGGTTGCTGCCCACGCAACAGCGCGGAGAACCGTTCCCCCTCATCTCCGGCGCTGTCGGCGCTGCCATTGAGGCGGTTGTCGATGGCATGGCCGAGCTCCTCCAGCAGCACCGCCTCGACCTGCTCGGCGCTGGCGGCCTGCAGCCAGGTGGCGTTCAGGTAAATGCGCTCACCGCCGCCTGGCGCGCTCGTGGTGTAGGCGCCGTCGAGGCCCGGTAGTTGATCTCCGCTGAGCAGTTCGAGACTGATCCCCAGGCCGCTGGTCTGAATCGTGCTCCGCAGTTCGTCCGCCGCCTGCTGCCAGAGGCCCGGATCCGTGCCGGCACTGCCGAACGCTTCCACCAGGAGGGCGTCGTAGGCGCTGCCGCTGGAGCTCCAGGCCTCAAGCCGTTGCTCCACCAGCGCTAACGCCTCCGCCAGGTTCACGGGTACGGCGCTGGGCAGGCTGGTGACCAGGAGGAGCTGGGGCATCGATCGGGAGCGGTGATGGGAGGGCGGCTGTGTTGAGCGCTGGGTGACGCGATGGAGGCTGGTCTCAGCCCCCCGGTGGTGACGGCGGTCCGGTGGCGGCTGGAGTTGGCCGCAGGGGATGCATGCTGCGATCGGATCCGCCGCTGGCACTGACGCAACGCGCCATGTAGGGATGGCTGCCTTGATCAGCTCCAGGCAGGCGGTGATCAGCCCAGGGCTCCATCAGCAAGACCATGCCGATGTCCCCCATGGTTCAGGGGACGGAGAAGGAGCTGCTGGTGAGCGCCAGCCCCGGGGTGAGTGTCCCGAAGGCCACCGCGGCAGCAGCACCGTTGCCATCACTGCCGTCGGCGACCTGGCCATTGGCGCTCTCATACAGGAATCGGTGGTTGCCGTCGGTAGCGGCCGTGGCGATCCGGAACGCCGAGGCCGCCAGAGGCCCGGTGGTGGGCAGGCCGGTGAAGATGGCGCTCTCCAGCTCGATCGTGTCCCCATGAGGGATGCAGTGAGGAGAGGACGGCGGTGTGACGCGCGGGGCGGCGCGATGGCAACTGGACTCATCCCCCCGTTGGAGTTGACGGCCCGGTGGCGGCTGGATTCATTGCGAGGGG
>CAZBMT010000539.1:0-1644 GCA_964492645.1 uncultured Cyanobium sp.
GCCGCAAGGGGGACAGCGATGCCTTCGGCTGGTACCGGAGCCAGCCGTTCTACGACCCGCGCCGGGCGATGGCCCTGCGGGCCTGGACCGATGGCGATCTGCGCCTGGCGCTGCGCCTGCTCCAGTGGGTGGCTCCTCCTGAACCGGAGACGGCCACGGCCGCCGAAGCGGAGGTGACTCACCAGACGCGGCAGGCCTCCACCCCGTTGTGGCGGTGGCAGATGGCCTCCTGATCGAGGGGCTGCTCCGGCGCCAGCAGCACGGCCCCCAGCACCAGCCCCACGGCCAGCAGCAGGGGTGCGGCGGCCCAGTGGCGGTGCGCCGGGGGCCGATGGCCGCGGCCGGGAAGCAGCTGGCTGAGAGGGCGGGATGGGGCGAGCCCGACAGGGAGACTGGCTCCTAACGACGAGGTGGTCACGGATGGGGAAACGGACAATGATACAGATGTACTGATGGCGGAGGATTCTGTCAACCCAGGGGCCGACGGCGACCGCATCCACCACCCGGCCCTGCCCGCCGCCGCCGCCGCCATCGACCGGATGCTGGTGCTCGGTGGCGGCTACACCGGCCACCGCTTCGCCCGGGCGCTGGAAGCGGCCGGCGTGCCGGTGCTGCTCACCCATCGCCAGCCGGCCCCGCCGGGCGACCCGCAGGGCTGGCTGCAGTTCGATCCCGACCAGGGGGCCCTGCCCAGCCAGGCCGACCTGGCCGGGGTCAGCCACGTGCTGGTGACGATCCCCCCCGATGCCGGCGGCAGCGATCCGGTGCTGGAGTCCCTCGGGGCCCGGCTGCGCCAGCTGGCACCGGCCTGGGTGGGCTACCTCTCCACCACCGGGGTCTACGGCGACACCGGCGGCGCCTGGGTGGACGAGACCAGCCCGACCCGGCCCCTGCTGGAACGCAGCCAGGCCAGGCTGGCCTGCGAACAGGCCTGGCGCCGCAGCGGCCTGCCGGTGCAGCTGCTGCGGCTGCCCGCCATCTACGGCCCCGGCCGCAACCCGATGCTGAGCCTGCGCAACGGCACGGCCAGGCTCATCCACAAGCCTGGCCAGGTGTTCTCGCGGGTGCACGTCGACGACATCGTCGGCGCCTTGCTGCACACCATCGCCCTCGCCCCCGGGGCCAGGCCGGACACCCTGATCCTGGCGGATACTTTCCCTTGCCCCTCCAGCGAGATCCTCGGCCTTGCCGCCCATCTGCTGGGCTGCACGCTGCCGGACGTGCAGCGCTACGAGGACGTGGCCGCGGCGATGGGACCCATGGCCCGGAGCTTCTGGAGCGAGAATCGTCGGGCCAGCAGCCGGAGGCTCAGGGACGACCTCGGCTATCGCCTGCTCTACCCCACCTACCGGGAGGGCTTGGCATCCTGCAGCGGTGATTTCTTCTGAGCGCCGAAGATCGCTGGATCGATCAGGGTCGACAGCCCGGTGTCCCTGCCCATCTTCTCCCAGTCGACCACGACCCACTCGTTGCGGAAGGCGAGCCCACCTCCCAGCAGCAGCACACCCAGCACCAGCAAGCGGACCATGAACCGACCCCGTCAGCGCCCGATGGCATGAAAACTACTGCGGATCGCCTCGTCATCGCCCTGGGGGATCCCGCCGGCATCGGCGCCGAGGTGACCCTCAAGGCCCTCGCCCGGCC
>CAZBMT010000540.1:0-1608 GCA_964492645.1 uncultured Cyanobium sp.
TCCAGGCCCCGGTGGCCCGGGTCTGGGAGGTGTGGAGCGATCTGGAGGCCATGCCTCTCTGGATGCACTGGATCGAATCGGTCGTCACCCTCGACGACCCGGACCTGACCGACTGGACCCTGGCGGCCCAGGGGTTCCGCTTCCACTGGAAGGCCCGGATCACGGAACGGATCGACTGCCAGCGGCTGCACTGGGAATCCGTGGGTGGCCTGCCCACCAAGGGGGCCGTCCGCTTCTACCCCCTCGGGCCTGACCTCACGGCGGTCAAGCTCACGGTGAGCTATGAACTCCCCGGCGCGCTTGCACCCCTGATGGAACCCACCATCATGGGCGGCATCGTCACCAGAGAACTGCAGGCCAACCTTGACCGATTTCGCGACCTGGTGGAGAAGGGCTGACGGGCGCCTGAGTCTCTGGGTCGTCGTCGGGCTGATGCTGTCCGGATGCGCGGCATCCCCCACCGTGGAAGCCCCGCCGCAACCGAGTCCCCCGTCCCCGGCGGCCCCCACCCCATCTTCGGGAGCCGTCCCCGAGGGACTCACCCCCCTGCCCAGCTCCCAGCAGGTGGTCGATGCCTTCCGCATGGGTCGCCAGGATCCCTTCGGCTCGCTGGTGCCGGAGCTGGTTCCCGGGGCGACCGCCGCTGGGGCCAAGACGCGGGCAGCGGTCCCCCCGCCGGCTTTCCTGCAGCAATTGCAGATCACCGGTGTGATTGAGAGCGGCGGCCACAGCGAGGTGATTGCCGCCTACGGGGTTGAGACCGGCAGCCTTCGCCGGGGTGATCGTGGCGGGCTGGAAACGAAACTGATTCCTCCCGGCTGGAGCGTTGCGTCTGTGGATCTCGCGAGCCGCCGTCTGATTCTCCAAAGCGGTGATCGAAAGGTCAGCAAGCCGCTTCCACCGCCCTGATACAGGCGGCCACCAGCCCCTCCAGGTCGTGGGGGTCCGCCTCCGCGTCGACCCGTCCGAGCCGCTCCAGGCAGCGACGGCTGGTCTGGGGGCCGATCGAGACCACCTGCACCCCCTCCAGCCGCTCGATCCAGGTCTCGCCGAAGCTGCCGGCCAGCAGCTGGGCGGTGTGGTCCACCGTCTTGCCGCTGCTGAAGGTGATGGCATCCAGCCCGCGTCGCTCCAGGGCCTGCAGCGCACCGCTGGGCAGGCCCGCCGGGCAGCGGGTCTCGTAGGCGGCCACCTCCACCACCCGGGCGCCGGCCGCGGCGAAGGCCTCGGCCAGCACCGTGCGGCCGCCGCTCTGCACCCGCGGCAGCAGCAGCCGCTGCCCCCAGCCCGAGACCGGGAAATGTTCGATCAGGCTGTCGGCCACGAAGGCCGGGGGGACGAAATCGGCGGGGGCCCCCAGGGCCTCCAGGGCCTCGGCGGTCTTGCGCCCCACCGCCGCCAGCCGCACCCCCCGGGGCCGTCCTGCCAGGCTGCTCCCCCGGCGGTCCAGCCGCTGCTCCACGGCGTGACGCGACACCGGGGCCCCGAGGTCGGCGCCCAGCACCTCCACCTCGACGCCGTGGGCCTCCTCCAGCTCGGCCGCCAGGGCCTCGAGCCGGACCACGTCGCGGGCGACGACCACCAGATCGGTCCCCTCGGCGGCGAGTC
>CAZBMT010000541.1:0-1604 GCA_964492645.1 uncultured Cyanobium sp.
GGCCTGCTGCGGCTGGACGGTGCCACCTGGCAGGCCAACCTTGCCCAGGTGGGTCTGCACCTGCCAGTGCCCCGGCTCGGCGCCCTCTGGAACGGCCGCGACGAGCTGCTGCCCTGGCTCGGGGTGACGGTGCCGATGTGGCTGTTCAACCTGCTGGGATCGCTGCAGAACCTGGAGAGCGCCGAGGCGGCCGGCGACGCCTACCCGGTGAAGAGCTCCCTGCTGATCAACGGCATCGGCACGATCGCGGCGGCCGTTCTGGGGTCCTGTTTCCCCACGACCATCTACATCGGCCACCCGGGCTGGAAGGGCATGGGGGCCCGCATCGGCTACTCCTGGCTCAACGGCCTGGTGATGGGCCTGGGTTGCCTGCTGGGGCTGTTCGGGGTGGTGGGCCAGCTGGTGCCGATCGAGGCCGGCATGGCGATCGTGCTCTACATCGCCCTGGTGATGGCGGCCCAGGCCTTCCAGGCCACGCCGCCGGCCCACGCCCCGGCGGTGGCCCTCGGGCTGCTGCCCGGCCTGGCGGGCTGGGGGTCGCTGATGCTGAAGGCCGGACTGCGGGCCGGCGGCAGCGGCACCCCCGCCAACCCGTTCGGCCCCGAGCTGCTGGTGCCGCTGCAGCAGGCGGACGTGTGGGCCGCCGGCGCCTTCGCCCTCGAGCAGGGCCAGATCCTGGCGGCGATGCTGCTGGCGGCGATGCTCGTGTACACGATCGAGCAGCGCTTCCGCGCCGCCGCCCTCTGCGCCCTGGTGGCGGCGGCCGCCTCCTGGCTGGGCCTGATCCACGCCTGGAGCTTCACTCTGGCCGACACGGTGCTGGATCCCGGCTGGGGCAGCGGCACCCCCTGGGCCCTGGGCTATCTGGCGATGGCGGTGGTGTTCCTGCTGGGGCGCCCCGGGCGCTGAACCGGGCGCTGCCTAGGGTTAGGCGATTGCAGCGACGCTCCATGGTCTCCGCACCCAAGGGTCGCCTCAAGCGGATGGAACAACGGTTCGAGCGGCTGCTGTGGCGTCTGCGCCTGATCGCCATCCTGCCGGTGATCATGAGCCTGGTGAGCACGGTGGTGTCCTTCGTGCTGGGCACCCTGGAGATCGCCAGGGCCCTGTCGTCCCTGGGCCACGCCGAGCAGCCCGCCAAGACCTTCGTGGCCGAACTGCTGGGGGCGATCGTCTCCGGGATCGACCTCTACCTGATCGGCATCGCGCTGCTGATCTTCGGCTACGGCGTCTATGAGCTGCTGATCTCGCCGATCGAGGCGGCCCGGGAGCGCGACCAGGGGGGCGGCGGCCTGCTCGACATCCGCAACCTCGATCAGCTGAAGGAGAAGCTGGTCAAGGTGCTGGTGGTGGCGCTGATCGTGGCGGCGTTCAAGGCGATGCTCACCCTGCCGATCAAGGATGGCCAATCGCTGGCCTTCTTCAGCCTGAGCGTGCTGCTGCTGGCCCTGAGCGGCTACCTGGTGACGGGCAACGCCGACAAGGTGCTGCACCGATGACGGCCGCAGGACCGCCGCTGCCCGAAGGCACCCCCCGGCGCCTGCGGCTGCGCCGTCCCGACGACTGGCACGTGCACCTGCGCGACGGCGCCCTGCTGCAGATGG
>CAZBMT010000542.1:0-1585 GCA_964492645.1 uncultured Cyanobium sp.
GCAGCGGCCTCTGGATGGGGGTGGGCGGCAGCTTCGACATCTGGGCCGGCACCAAGAAACGGGCCCCTGCCTGGATGGGGGCCTTGCATATCGAATGGCTCTACCGGCTGATCAAGGAGCCCAGCCGCTGGCGGCGCATGCTCTCGCTGCCGGCCTTCGCCTGGGCGGTACTGCGCGAGCGCCGCTGATCAGCGGAAGCCGACGGAAGCCTGCCAGACGAAGGCCAGCAGCAGAAAGAACAGGGGAATGATCGGCAGGATGTCCACCAGCGGGCCGAAGGCCTGGTACGCCTCGGGCAGCTGGGCGAGGGCGTGGGGCGCGGTGTGGGGCGCGAAGCTGGCCAGCAGGGAGAGAGCCATGCCTGGGGGAGAACCGTTGCAATGGCCGGAACCTACCACGTGTGGGCGGCCGGGGAGTCGGCCTCCCAGGGAGCGAAATCCTCTGAAAAGCATCCTTCGCCGATGGCCCTGGCCATGGCGGTCGTGAAGCGCAGCAGGGTGGTGAGGTTGTGGAGGCTCAGCAGGGTGCGGCCCAGCAGTTCGTCGCTGCGAAACAGGTGGTGCAGGTAGCTGCGGCTGTGGTTTCGGCAGGCGAGGCAGCCGCAGCCGGTGTCGAGGGGGCCGTGGTCGTGGCGGAAGCGGGCATTGCGCAGGTTCCAGCGTTCCCCCCCCACCAGGGCGGTGCCATGACGGCCCAGCCGGGTGGGCAGCACGCAGTCGAACAGGTCGAAGCCGTTGGCGACCGCGATCGCCATCTCCCGCAGGCTGCCCACCCCCATCAGGTAGTGGGGACGCTCCTGGGGCAGCAGGGGACCCACCTGGCGCACCACCCGGTGCATCTCCTCGACGGGCTCGCCCACGCTCACGCCGCCCACGGCGATGCCGGGCAGATCCATCGCGGCCACCACCCGGGCCGAGGCCTCGCGCAGATGGGGGAAGCAGCCCCCCTGCACGATCCCGAACAGGGCCTGGTCGCCGCCCCCGTGGCAGGCGACGCAGCGCTCCAGCCAGCGGTGGGTGCGCCGGCAGGCCTCGGCCACCGCCGCTTCGCTGGCGGGATAGGGCGGGCACTGGTCGAAGGCCATGGCCACGTCGGCCCCCAGGGCCCGCTGGATGGCCATGGAGCGCTCGGGGGTCAGGTCGATCCGCGAGCCGTCGCGCGGGGAGCGGAACACCACGCCGTCGTCGTCGATCCTGTTGATGGCGTCGAGGCTGAACACCTGGAAGCCGCCCGAATCGGTCAGCAGGGGGCCGTCCCAGCCCATGAAGCGGTGCAGCCCACCGGCCTCCGCCACCACCGCTTCCCCCGGCTGCAGATGCAGATGGAAGGTGTTGGCCAGCACCATCTCAGCCCCGGTCTCCCGCAGCTGGGGCGTGCTGACGCCCTTGACGGTGGCGGCGGTGCCCACCGGCATGAAGCGGGGGGTGTGGACGGGGCCGTGGGGGGTGGTGAAGCAGCCGCAGCGGGCCCGGGTGCGCGGGCAGCGGGCGGTGATCGTGAAGTCGAAGGCGATGGCGCCGCGGCGTCGCAGCGCTGACGCTAGGCGCCGCTGCTGCGACGCTGGCCGGGGTTCCCACCTCCATCC
>CAZBMT010000543.1:0-1583 GCA_964492645.1 uncultured Cyanobium sp.
GCCCCCCAGAGCCCGCCGGCGAGACGGCTCCGGGCCTGCCGCTGCTGGAGGAACTGCACCAGGGCTGAGCACGATCGCCGCGCCCTGGGCCGGCGGCTCACCGAACTGCAGGTGCACGGGGTGGTCGATCCGGCGGTGCCGGGCAACCCCGGCCGCCGCGGCGGCGCCGGCCCCTCGGATCACCGCGCCCTCAGCATCGACGGCACCACGGTGATGGTGCCCGTCTACAACGCCCTGGCCGGCACGTCGCCCTACCGGCTGGACACCGCCGCCGCCGGCGGCCTGGAGGTGAGCGGCCCGGCGGCGATGGCCGGCGGCGAAACAGGGGCCCTCGCAGCCGACAACGCCGGGCCCCTGGCCGTCGAGACCCCGCCCGAGCCGCGCTTCTACGGCCTGGCCACCGCGGAAGGCATCCCCTACCGCTCCATCGCCCTGCTGCACGGCCGGGACGTGCTGGCCACCACCCTCCTGCAGACCTGCATCCGCTTCCGCGACCGCACCCAGTCGTGCCAGTTCTGCGCCATCGAGCAGTCGCTAGAGGATGGCCGTACCCTCGTGCGAAAGACGCCGGCCCAGGTGGCGGAGGTGGCCGAGGCGGCGGTGCGTCTTGATGGGGTGCGCCAGCTGGTGCTCACCACCGGCACCCCCAACAGCGACGACCGGGGTGCCCGGCTGATGGCCGAGACCGCCGCCGCCGTCAAGGCCCGGGTGGACCTGCCGATCCAGGCCCAGTGTGAGCCCCCCGAAGACCCAGCCTGGTACCGGCGCATGAAGGACGCCGGCGTCGACAGCCTCGGCATGCACCTGGAGGTGGTGGAGGAGGAGGTGCGGCGGCGGATCCTGCCGGGCAAGAGCGAACTCAGCCTGGAGCGCTACGAGGAGGCCTTCGCCGAGGCCGTGGCGGTGTTCGGCCGCGGCCAGGTGTCCACCTACCTGCTGGCCGGGCTGGGGGACAGCGCCGACGCGATCGTGGCGGTGAGCGAGCGGCTGATCGGCCTGGGGGTCTACCCCTTCGTGGTGCCCTTCGTGCCGATCGCCGGCACCCCCCTGGAGACCCATCCCGCCCCCTCCACCGACTTCATGGTGGCGGTCTACACGGCCGTGGGCGACCGGTTGCGGGCCTCCGACCTCAGGTCCGAGGCCATGGCGGCCGGCTGCGCCAAGTGCGGCGCCTGCTCGGCCCTGTCCCTGTTCGAAGCCGGCCCGGAGCCGGCCACCCCCTGAGCGCGGCCATGTTCTTCATCGACCCCTCCAGCCACGACATCGGCCGCAGCGCCAGCTCGGCGCCGGCCGCCTTCACCCCCTCGGTGCGGCGCGGGGTGGCGATCGAGGCCGAGGATTTCCGCCTCTCGCCCACGGCCAGCTCCCAGCGCTTCTCCTTCCACCTGCTGCGGCGGGGCACGCCGCTGGAGGAGGGCTACTGGCAGCTGCGCAGCGCCATCTTCTGCCAGGAGCAGCACCTGTTCGAGGCCACCGACCGCGATGAGAAGGACGGCCACGCCTACCCCATCGCCGCCCTCGACCACAGCGCCGGCAGCGGCAGCGGCGTGGTGGGGGTGGTGCGGATCCTGGAGGAGCGGCCC
>CAZBMT010000544.1:0-1575 GCA_964492645.1 uncultured Cyanobium sp.
GGCGAGGGAGGGGAGTGTGGGAGAGGGAACGGAACTGGTGGAGGAGCTGCGTGAGGTGTGGGGGGAGGTTCTGGGTCGGGAGCCGATCGGGATCGGGGAGAACTTGTTCGAGGCTGGCGGCCATTCGCTGGCGGCGCGGATCGAACGGCGTCTGGGTGTCGCCTTCCCGCTGGCCTGGCTGTTTCAGGCCCCGACGATCGCCGAGTCAGCCCGGCTGCTGCAGCGGCGATCCGCGGCAGGCGCCGGTGGCGGCACCGCCCTGGTTCCCCTGCAGCCGCAGGGCTCGGCCACGCCCCTGTACGTGATCCACGGCTACGGGGGGATGTGTTCTGCTTTGTCGAATTTGCCCGCCAGTTCCGGCCGGTCCGTCCGGTCTACGGACTGCAGGCCCTCGGCGTCGATGGTATCCAGCCGCGCCAGTCGTGCGTCGAGGAGATGGCGGCCATCTATGCCGAGGAGATCCTCGTGCACCAGCCGCAGGGTCCGCATCACCTCCTGGGTCAGTCCGCCGGCGGCTGGTACGCCCATGCGGTGGCGGCCGCCCTGCTGGCACCGGGCGGCACGATCGGCAGGCTGGCGATCCTCGACGGTGGTCCGACGGCCTGCATCCAGCCGAGGCTGCGGCCCTCCCTGCTGCTGCGCAGCCGGCCGCGCACCTCGCTCCGGTTCTTGGCCGAGCGCTTCGACAGTCTCCGGGCCCATCTGAAACGGCTGCGCCGGCCCGCAGGCGAGCGGCCCGGCGGTGAGGCGCGCCGCGAAGCGGTCAGCCAGGGCGATCACTTCACACGGCTGCACAACGCCTACAGCCCGCAACCGCTGCCGGTGAGTGTTCAGCTGTTCAGCACCCCTTACGACGCTCCCCTGAAGCGGCACCTCTGGAGAGCGTTCGCCTGCGGAGGCGTCAGGACGTAGGTCCTGTTCGTGCCTCACTACCAGTACCCCGTAGGTGAGTACGGCCCCGAGCTCGCCGCCGCCATCCGCCGGGCCCTGGAGATGGTCGAGGACCGCTCGCCGTGAACCTCGCCGGAAACGGCCACCGCCTTGCCCTGCTTTCGCCCCTGTGTCCGCTCCGGATGAGCGCGCTGCTGTAAGGCGGCCGGAGCATCGGGCAGGATCTGAGCTCCCGCCTGCGGTCATGCCCATGCTCCCGTCGCAGGCCCCCGGGGCCGCCGCCGTCGCCGAGCTGGTGGCGGCCGCCCTCGAGCGGATCGCCCCCGCGGCGGCCCGCCGCACCGCCACCGTGCGGCCCCGCCTCGGCCGGGTGCTGGAGGCCTTCGCCGCCGAACGCCTTGGCGTGCACCACTTCGCCTCCGTCAGTGGCTACGGCCACGGCGACCTGGGCCGGGAGGTGCTGGATCGGGTCTTCGCCCGGGTGCTGCAGGCCGAAGCCGCCGCGGTGCGGCTCCAGTTCGTCAGCGGCACCCACGCCATCACCGCCGCCCTGTTCGGGGTGCTGCGCCCCGGCGACCGGCTGCTGGCGCTCACCGGCCGCCCCTACGACACCCTCGAGGAGGTGATCGGGCTGCGGGGCAGGGGCCAGGGATCCCTGGCCGAGTTCGGCATCACCTACGACGA
>CAZBMT010000545.1:0-1575 GCA_964492645.1 uncultured Cyanobium sp.
CACCACCGCCGCCTTGTCACCGGGGCGCACCTCGGCGATCACCCGCACGATGCCCACATCGGCCGCCACCACCTCGCTGGTGCGGCGGGCGTCGCCACTGAGCAGCACCATCTCCAGCCCCAGCCGCCGCAGGGCGGCGACGGCGGCATGGGCCTCGGGCTTGATCGGATCGGCGATGCCGAAGCAGGCCTCGATCCGCCCCGCCACGGCCACGGCGGCCACGCTGCGGGCAGCCCGCTCCAGCCGGGCCACCACCGGATCGAGGGGAGTGGTGTCCAGGCCCGACGCTTCCAGCCAGCGGGGGCTGCCCACCCGCACCTCCTGGCCGGCCACGCTGGCCAGCACACCAGAGCCGGCCTCGGCCTCGAAGCTCTCAACCGGGGGAGGCTCCCCGTCGCCGCAGCGGCTGGAGGCGTAGGCGACGATCGCCTCCGCCAGGGGATGCTCCGAGCGCGACTCCACGGCCGCCACCAGGGCCAGGAGCGTCCTGACCGGCATCCGGCCGCCATGGAGCCGCTCGAAATCCGTCACCTCCGGCTGGCCCATGGTGAGGGTGCCGGTCTTGTCGAGCACGATGGTGCGCAGGCCTCCGGCCGTTTCCAGCGCCTCGGCACTGCGGAAGATCAAGCCGTTCTCGGCCCCCTTGCCGGAGGCCACCATGATCGCCGTGGGGGTGGCCAGACCGAGGGCGCAGGGGCAGGCGATCACCAAGACGCTGACGAGAAACAGCGTCGCCAGCACCACGTTGCCGCTGACCAGGAACCACAGCACGAAGGTGGCGATGGCGATGGCGATGACCACCGGCACGAACCAGCCCACCACCTGATCCGCCAGGCGCTGCACCCGGGTGCGGGAGCTCTGGGCCTGGCGCACCAGCGCGACGATGCGGGCCAGCATCGTGTCGTCGCCCACCCGGGTGACGCGGAAGGTGAAGCTGCCGCTGCGGTTCATCGCGGCACCGATCACCCCATCGCCGGGGCCCTTGGCCACCGGCGTCGGCTCGCCGGTGAGCATCGATTCCTCCACCCAGGAGCTGCCCTCCACCACCACCCCGTCGAGGGGCAGCTTCTCCCCGGGCCGCACCTGCACCAGCTCACCCACCGCCACCGTGGCCACCGGGACCTCCGTGGCGACCCCCTCCCGCAGCACCCGGGCCGTGGGGGGCTGGAGCTGGAGCAGCCGCCGGATCGCCTCGGAGGTCTGGCCGCGGGCCCGGGCCTCCAGCAGCCGGCCCAGCAGCACCAGGGTGAGGATCACCGCGGCGGTTTCGTAGTAGACGTCGGCCGGCAGCCCTTCGGCGGTGAGCACCTCCGGAACCAGCGTCGCCACCAGCGAGGCCAGCCAGGCGATGCCGGTGCCGGCGGCCACCAGGGTGTTCATGTCGGCGCTGTGGCGGCGCAGGGACGACCAGGCCCCGCTGAGGAACTCCCGCCCGCACCAGAACAGCACCGGGGTGCTCAGCGCCAGCTGGGTCCAAGAGCTGGTGAACCAGGCCGGCAGCCAGCCGATGTGGACGCCGAGCATGTGGGGCAGGGTGGCCACCATCACCAGCAGGGTGAGCACGGCCGCCACCGA
>CAZBMT010000546.1:0-1574 GCA_964492645.1 uncultured Cyanobium sp.
GGGCGGCGGCCACCGCCTGATCGAACCAGCGGCGGAACTGCGCCACCGGATCGGCGGCCAGATCCCCCCGCCGCAGCGCCTGGCGCCGGTAGTCGCGGCGCAGATGGGCGGGATCGGTGGGGGGCACGCTCATCGACCTTCTGACTGATCGGCCTCGAAGCGCCAGAACGCCGCTGGGGCGAGGATCCTGCAGCCGGCGTGCTCCTCGATGGCGAGGAGATCCTTGTCACCGGTAACGAGACAGCCACAGGCACCAGCCAGGGCCGTGGCCAGAATCCAGTCGTCGTCCGGATCGCGGCAGACGGGTGCAGCCAGAGGCACGGGCACAACGAGTTCCGCCGTCCCCGTCAGCAGCTGGGTTGCGGAGTCGATGACAGGCCCTGGCACACGAAATTTGCCGGCCAGCTTGGAGCTGAACTCCTCAAGAATGAAGGCGGACAGCACGGTGTGATGGTGCTGCTGGGCATGCTCGAGCAGATCGTGGCAAGCGCCACGGGACAGGAAGGCGGCCAGCAGCACATTGGTGTCGAGCACCAGCCTCACGACACCAGGCGGAAGACGTCTTCATCGGTGAAGACCCCCTGGGCCTCTGCGTACGGACGCATGGTGGCCCGCAAGGCCCTGAAGCGGAGTGCCAGGAGGTAGGCCCGCAGGGCGTCGCGGACCAGATCGCTGCGAGAGATCCCCTCGGCGGCCGTGGCCTGGTCGAGCTCGTCCTTGAGATCCGCCGGCAGGCTGATGGAAATGCTTTCCCGCATGGAACACCTGCCACCTGTGCCAGATCCTGGCACAGGTGGACGGGAGGCCGGCTGGCTGGTATCGGCGGAACCCCCACAACCCCCCGGCAGCAGGCAGACTCCCCCCATCGATGCCTCACCTGATCCCTCGATGCCCGATCAGGATCAGCTGAACGACTTCCTCGAAGCCCTTGGAACGGCCGGCAGCCCCGCCAAGAACACGGTGCTGCGCGAGGTACTCGGCTGGGGCGAGGCCCTCTACGAAGAGGTGAAGGCAGCCCTGGTGGCCAAAGGGATCGTGGTGCGCGGCCGGGGCCGCAGTGACAGCGTGTTCCTGGTGGGCGCCGAGCCGGTGGCACAGCAGGCCGCGCCCGCCAAAGCCCCCCGCAAAGGAAAAGCCTCAGGCAACGGCACCGCCAACCTGGGCTTCGAGGCCAAGCTCTGGCTCACGGCCGACAAGCTGCGCAACAACATGGACGCGGCCGAGTACAAGCACGTGGTGCTCGGCCTGATCTTCCTCAAGTACATCTCTGACAGCTTCGAAGAGCACCGCGCCAAGCTGCTGGCCGGCGAGGGCGACTACGAGGGCGCCAACCCGGAAGACCCCGACGAATACAAGGCCGAGAACGTGTTCTGGGTGCCGGCCGAGGCCCGCTGGAGCCACCTGCAGGCCAACGCCAAACAGCCCACGATCGGCAAGCTGGTGGACGACGCCATGGTCGCGATCGAGCGCGACAACCCGCGCCTCAAGGGCGTGCTGCCGAAGGACTACGCCCGGCCGGGGCTCGACAAGCAGCGCCTGGGGGAACTGATCGATGTGATCGCAACGATCGAGCT
>CAZBMT010000547.1:0-1564 GCA_964492645.1 uncultured Cyanobium sp.
GTCGGCTTCACCCAGAAGAGCGACAAGTACCGGGAGGCCTATGCCGAGCTGCTGGTGCGACTGGTGAGTGCGCCGCCGGGCTCTCCGGGCTGATCCGCGCGTTGGTAGAGCAGCACGCCGGCCCGTTGGATGTGCTCCAGAAGGGCGGGATGGCGGATGGCGGCGAGGGCGGAGAGATCGATCACCCAGGGCAGGAGCAGATCATCGAGATCGGCGTCGATGCGGGCCAGGGTGGCGTTGCTGATGGCGTGACCCGTCAGGGTGAGGTCGATATCGGAGGCGGGGCGGTGGCGGCCAAGGGCTCTGGATCCGTAGAGGATCGCGGCCTCCACCTCGGGATAGGTGGCGAGCACCCGCCGGATGTCCGCCATGGCCGACTCCGGCAGGCCAATGGCCTGGGCTGAGTCCAACGGGGCCGTACTGATCATGGCCGGGATTCGCTGAGTGCCGCGAAGCGAACACGCAGGGCGTCGAACAACGGCGCAAAACGATCGATCACGTCATGGGCGATCGCGTTGGCCTGCTCGAGGTTGTAGGTGTGCGAAGACTGGTTGCGGGCCTTGATCATCGCCATCCAGCCCTCACCATCGTCGACAAGACCACTTTGAAAGGCCAGGCGCGTGGCATCGCGTGATCCAATGATGCCCTCGATTCCCTGATACTGCAGATAGTCCTTGAGCAGATTCCAGGCGAGTTCATGGGTGAACTCGAATCCCTGAATCAGCCCCTGCTGCTCCAGCTCGCTCAGCGGACGCTGCTGGGCCAGCGCAACACCGCGGGCCAGCACCTGCAAGGCCCGCTCGAAGTTGTCAAACCGCTGGCGCCAGCGGGTGTCGGCCTCTGCCATGGGCTCAGGCTAGTGAATGGGCCCGTTCCTGCCCCTCGCCACCGAAGCCGCCGCCTCTGCCGAACGCATCCGCCGCAGGAACTCCCGGCCACAGGCCAGCTTGCCGGCCAGGTCGCTGTCGGGGTCGACCGCGCGCCAGAACGGCGTGACCGGCTCCATCCCGGCCTGCAGGCGGAGGTAGGAGCGCTCGGCCACGACCCGCAGGGCGATCCCGGTCGTGACCGGACAGGCGTCGTCGGCCCCATGCCGCCCGGCCAGCCGCTGGCGCAGGGCCGCCGCTGCCACCACGGCCCCGGGCGCGATGTCGCACACCTCCGCATCGACGATCCGAGGGGTGACGACCAGCATCCGGGCCCCTGCGGGGATGCCCGCGAACGATTTCTCCAGCACCTTCACCTGGGGCTCCCGGCTGGCCTGGAACCGCGCCTCCCAATCGGTGCCCGCCCTATCGCCCATGGCTGGATGTCCCCGCCTGTGCCGCCTTCCAGTCGTCCGTGAGCATCCCGGAGAATCCCCAGTTCTCGTCGTCGATCTCCTGGATGACGACATGGATGTGCTCGGGCTTCTTGCCGAGCACACGAACGAGGGACTCCGTGATGTCCCTGACGATCTCGGCCTTCTGCTGCCGCGATGCACCTCGGGTGATCTGAACGTTCACATAGGGCAATGTCCTGCTCCTGGGGAGGGCGGTGCTTTGGCCTGTGGCCTATTCAAGGC
>CAZBMT010000548.1:0-1550 GCA_964492645.1 uncultured Cyanobium sp.
TACATGAACGTGTTCAACCCGTTCAACGCCGGCATGTATCAGTTCAACGCCCTGGCCCAGGCCCCTGGCGACATCCCGGTCTCTGGCTACCTGGGCAGCTGGCTGATCCAGATCGTCCCCAACAACACCAACTGATAGGGTGGCCGACTGAGCCGAAAGCAGCATGACGAAGCGCACACTGGAAGGAACGAGCCGCAAGCGCAAGCGGGTGTCCGGTTTCCGGGTGCGGATGCGCACCCACACGGGCCGCCGCGTGATCCGCACCCGCCGTCGCCGCGGTAGGGCCCGCCTGGCGGTCTGAGGCCCGACCGGGAAGGTCCGTGGCCCTGCCCCAGCAGCACCGCCTCAAGGGCCGACGAGTCTTCGATCGTCTCTATCGCCAGGGGCGCCGCTACCAGGGGCCTGGGCTGTTGCTCCGGGTCTTGGCGGCCGACCCATCAATCCTGCCGCCCGGAAATCCCCTCTCCGGAACCCTCGGCACACCCCCCACCGCCAGCCCCTGGCGCTGCGGCATCGTGGTCAGCAGCAAGGTGAGCAAGCTGGCGGTGCGCCGCAACCGCCTGCGGCGCCTCCTTCACGAGCACCTGCTGCGTCATCCGCCGGTCCCGGGCCAGCCCCTGTGGCTGCTGATCACCCTCAAGCCCGGCTGCCTTGAGCGCAGCGAGGACCAGCTGCTGGGAGAATGCTCCCAACTGCTGCGCCAGGCAGGATTACTCCATGACCCCGGAGGACAGGGTGGAGAACAAACTCGAAATCAATGAGACGGTCTTCTACGAGGGCGGTCCCGCCAGGGGCGACCTGATCGTCAACCTGCTGTTCGGTCTCACCCTGATCGGCATTCCCTTCGCCGTGGGGGCGATCGTCCGGGCCCTCTGGCTCCGCTTCCGCATCACCAGCCGGCGCATCAGCGTCAGCGGCGGCTGGCTGGGCCGCGACCGCACCCAGGTGGTCTACAGCCAGATCCGCGAGGTGCGCTCGGTGCCGCGGGGCTTCGGAGCCTGGGGCGACATGGTGGTGGTGCTCAACGACGGCGCCAAGCTGGAAATGCGGGCGGTGCCGCGCTTCCGGGAGCTGGAGGCCTACATCGAGGAGCGGCGGCTGACCCGCGGCAACGCCGCCGCCCGCACCTCCGGGGCCAGCAGCCCTGCGGGCTTCGCCCCCCCGGCCCGCGAAAGCGCCTGACCACCGGACCCCCAGCCGGTCTCCCCGGTCGGGCACACTGGCAGCCGAGATCCTCCACCCCAGCGCACCCCTGCCGTGATCGGCTACATCTCCGACAACCTGCTGCTCCCGATCCTCGATTTCTTCTACGGATTGGTTCCCAGCTATGGGCTCGCGATCGTGGCCCTTACCGTGGTCATCCGCCTCGCCCTGTTCCCCCTGAGCGCCGGCTCGATCCGAAGCGCCCGTCGCATGCGCATCGCCCAGCCGGTGATGCAGCAGCGCCAGGCCGAGATCAAGGCCAAGTACGCCAACAATCCCCAGAAGCAGCAGGAGGAGCTGGGCAGCCTGATGAAGGAGTTCGGCAGTCCCCTCTCGGGCTGTCTGCC
>CAZBMT010000549.1:0-1550 GCA_964492645.1 uncultured Cyanobium sp.
CCGGAGAACTGCCAGACCAGGGCCTTGACGATCAGCCCCCCGTCCAGGGGCAGGCCGGGCAGCAGGTTGAACAGGCCCAGGATCAGGTTGAGGGCCGCAAGCCGCTCCACCATCTGACCCAGCACCGGTGCCACGTGGCTGGCGGCATGGGTGGAGGCCAGCAGGCCGAACCCCAGCACCAGGCTCACCGCCGGTCCCGCCGCCGCCACCAGCAGGGCGCCGCGGGCGGTGGAGCATTCCCGCTCGACGCTGGCCACGCCGCCGAGCAGGAACAGGGTGATGCTCTTCACCTTCACCCCCTGGCGCAGGGCCACCAGGGAATGGCCCAGCTCGTGCAGCAGCACGGAAACGAACAGGGCCAGGGCCGTGACAAGGGCGACGGCCCAGAGGGCCGCCGGGGCGAGCTGGCCGCCCAGGCTGAGGGCGTACTGCTGCTGAAAGGCCAGGGTGGCCAGCAGCAGGATGACGAACCAGCTCGGATGGATGCGCAGGGGGATGCCGCGGATCGTCAGCAGTTGCCAGCCTTCACCCACGGGCACCGTCCGCTCGGAGATCCGGCCGCGGCCGGCGTTGTGCCCGCATCCTAGAAAGACAGACCAGCCGCTCCGATTCCGGTCGCCACGCCGCTCCTCAAGATCTGCGGGCTCCGGGAGCCGGCCCAGGCCACCGCCATCGCGGCCCTGGGGGCCGACGCCATCGGGGTCATCGCCGTCCCCGGTTCGCCCCGCTTTGTGCCGCCGGAGCAGCGGCCCGGGTTGTTCGCCGCCATGGCCGCCGGCCGCCCGGGAAGGGCCGCCGGCCAAGGCGATTGCTACGGCGTGCTGGTGGTGGCCGACCCCGGCGACGGGCAGCTGGAGGAGCTGGATGCCGGGCGGGGTCATGCGGTGGTCCAGCTCCATGGCGAGGAGAGCGTCGAGCGCTGCCGTGAGCTGGGCGCGATGCTGGGGGTGCGTCTCTGGAAGGCCCTGCGGGTGCGGACCCCCGAGGACCTGGAGCGGGCGGAGGCCTACGCGGGCGTGGTGGAGGCCCTGCTGCTCGACGCCTGGTGCCCCGGCCAGCTGGGGGGGACCGGGCACAGGATCCCGATCGAATGGCTGGAGGCGTTCCGCCCGCCCATGCCCTGGTGGCTGGCCGGCGGCGTCGGCCCCGGGACGGTGGCCGAGCTGCTGGCCCGGCTGCGGCCCGACGGTCTTGATGCCTCCAGTGCCCTGGAGGAGAGCCCCGGCGTCAAGGACCTGGCGCGGGTCGCGGCCCTGGTGGCGGCGGTGCGTGGATCCGGCGCCGGTTGATTGGCGTTTGGCCAAGCCGGGTGCAGGATCGGTGCAGCCCGATTGCTGACCCCCCTTGGCCTTCCTCCGCCGCCCGTCGCGGGCCCGTGCCGCCTTTCCCCTTGCCCTGCTGCTGGCGGCACTGCCGGCGACGCCCGGCGGGCTCCGGGCCCAGGATCTGGTGGGCTGTCAGCTGGTGGACGGCACGCTCCAGTGCGTCCCCGGGGTGACGGCCGATCCCCAGCAGCAGATCCAGCTGCTGCGCCAGCAGATCGCCGGCGA
>CAZBMT010000550.1:0-1549 GCA_964492645.1 uncultured Cyanobium sp.
CGGCTTCTCCTGGAAGGAGAGCACCCGCCCGCCCTCGTCGGTCACCACCACCCCGTAGCTGCTCACCTGGTCGCGGGGAACGCGCTTGGTGATCAGGCTGGCCATCGCCCCCTTCTGGCGATGGCGGCGCACGGCCTCGGTGAGATCGAGATCGATGAGGGCGTCGCCGCAGAGCACCACGAAGGTGTCGTCGAAAAAGGCCTGGAAGTCCTGGATCTTCTTCAGGCCGCCGGCCGAGCCCATGGCTTCACCGATCAGCTCCCCGTCCTTGATGCGCCCTTCGAAGCTATAGGCGATCTGGACACCGAAGCGCTGACCGTCGCGGAAATAGTTCTCGATCTCCTCCGACAGGTGGGAGACATTGACCATGATTTCGTTGAAGCCGTGCTCCCGGAGCAATTCGAGCAGAAACTCCATGACGGGTTTCTGGAGGATCGGAATCATCGGCTTGGGTGTGGTGTGCGTGATCGGACGCACACGTGTTCCCTTGCCTGCCGCCAGGATCATCGCCTTCATCGGCGTCGTTTCAGGTCGGAGGTGAGTTGACAGCCTACGGAGAAACCTCAGGCGGCCACTGCTTCCCGAGCCGGCCCCCTATCTGACCCCTGGCCCGGCAGCCGGGGCAGGCTCACCGCTTCGCCCCGCTCCTCCCGGCGTCGCCGCAGGCTGAGGGGGCCGTAGAGGCCGCCGTCCTGGGCCAGCTCCACCTTGCCCTGGGAGGAGAGGAACAGCAGGGCCCAGAACACCCCCACCCGATCGCTGTCCAGATCGGCCTCCTCCGGCGAGCCGGCGGCGGGGCTGGAGAGGGCCTCCGCCCAGGCACCCACCAGCTCATCAAAGCTCACCCATTCGAGGGTCTCAGCTGTGGGCGACCATTCCAGCAGGAAACGGCTCAGGGCGGCGGTGGTCTCCGGCAGTTTCTCCCGGTGGGCCAGGGAGGCGACCTGGGCGATCACGGCCCGCTCGCTGTAACGCCGGGTGCGGGGCCGGTGCCGCCCTTCCCCCCCCTCCTGCTCGAGCCGCTCGGCGATGTCCTCGAGCTGGCGGATCAGTTCCCCCAGGGTGACGGGACGCTGCAGGGGGGGTGGCGCCACCGGCCGGCGCTGCAGGTGCCGTTCAGGCCGCCGCGGCAGGGGCACCGCCGAGGGGTCCCAGCCGCCGTCGTCCTCGGCGGCGAAGGGGTCCTCCAGCAGCGGCTCGGGCGGGAAGGTGGCCGATTCCAGCAATTCCGCCTTGAGCCCCACCAGCACCGAGGCGGCCAGGAAGGCCTCGCTGGACTCGGCAAGATCCCGTTCGTAGCTGCCTCCCCTGGGGGCCAGGCGGCGGGGCAGCTCGATGCGCTGGCGCAGCTGGTCGAGGAAACCGTCGACGACGGCGATCACATCGACGTCCCAGGGATCGATGTCGCCCCGTTCGGCCGCGTCCTGGAGCAACCGGATGGCGAGTCTGGCGCCCGCTTCTGCCACGCGCGATGTCCTGCTCGGAGGGGGCCGTCCCTGGGCAAGCTACCGGCTGTGGCCCGATGGCACCAGTCGCGGTGATGACCGAA
>CAZBMT010000551.1:0-1541 GCA_964492645.1 uncultured Cyanobium sp.
TGGGGGATCCCGCCGGCATCGGCGCCGAGGTGACCCTCAAGGCCCTCGCCCGGCCGCGGCCCGCCGGCCAGGAGGTGGTGCTTGTGGGCTGCGGCCGCTGGCTGCGGGAGTGTCACCGGGAGCTGCTGGCCGGCAGCGACGCGCCCCTGGCCGACCCCGAGGCGTTCCCCCTTGTGGACATCCCGCTGGAGCAGCCGGTGGTCCCGGGGGTGAGCAGCCCCGCCGCCGGTGCCGCCAGCTTCGCCTGGCTGAGCGAGGCCGTGGCCCTGGTGGGCGCCGGCGGCGGCCGGGCCCTGGTGACGGCCCCGATCGCCAAGGCCAGCTGGCAGGCGGCGGGCCATGCCTACCCCGGCCAGACCGAGCGGCTGGCGGAACTGACCGGCGCCGCCGACGCCGGGATGCTGTTCACCGCCGTGGCCCCCGGCGGCGGCTGGCGGCTGAACACGCTGCTGGCCACCACCCACATCCCCCTTGCCGAAGTGAGCAGCAGGCTCGGCCCGGAGCTGGTGGAGCGACGGCTGGAGGCCCTGCTGGCCTTCTGCCGCCGCTTCCGAAGCCGGCCCCGGCTGGTGGTGGCGGGCCTGAACCCCCATGCGGGGGAGGGGGGCCACCTGGGCCGGGAGGAGCAGGACTGGCTGATCCCCAGCCTCGAGCGCTGGCAGGGCCGGCACCCGGAGGTACGGCTGGAGGGACCGGTGCCGCCGGACACCTGCTGGCTGGAGGCGGCGGCGGCCTGGAGGGGCAAGGGCGAAGGGGCGGACGGCTACCTGGCGCTCTACCACGACCAGGGCCTGATCCCGGTGAAGCTGCTGGCGTTCGACGCCGCCGTCAACACCACCCTCGGCCTGCCGTTCCTGCGCACCTCCCCCGACCACGGCACCGCCTTCGCCATCGCCGGCCGGGGCATCGCCAGGGCCGACAGCATGGCGGCGGCGATTCACACCGCCTGGGAGCTGGGTTGACCTCAGCGACGGTTCGCCGTCAGGCCGCCCTGATCCGCATCAGCACCTGGCCGAATTCCACCGGTGTGCCGTTCTCCACCAGGATCTCCACCACCTCGCCGCTGAACTCGCACTCCAGTTCGTTCATCAGCTTCATCGCCTCGAGGATGCAGACGGGCTGGCCGGCGCTGATGCGGCTGCCCACCTCCACGAAGGGGGGCTCTCCGGGGGCCGAGGAGCGGTAGAAGGTGCCCACCATCGGTGCCGTGACGGCCTGAAGATCACTGCGCACCGAGGCGGCCGGGGGCGGGGGTGCCGACGGGCCGGGGGCGGCACCGACCGGAGCCGCGGGGGCGGCGGGCGGCGGCGGTGCCCCGGCCGGCGCCTGCACCATGGTGACCGTCGCCGGCGCGGGAGCCGGCAGGTTGCGGCGCACCTCCAGGCGGAAGTCGTCGCCTTCCAGCTTGAGTTCCTGGATGTCGCTGTCCCCCAGCAGGGCCAGCAGCTGGCGCAGTTGGTCGTGATCGAGCTGCATGGCGATCAGGACTCCCGGCCCAGATAGCTGTCGGTGCGGGTGTCGACCTTGATCTTCTCGCCGAT
>CAZBMT010000552.1:0-1539 GCA_964492645.1 uncultured Cyanobium sp.
AGGTTCACCAGGAAGAAGGGGAACACCGGCGCCAGCCGCAGGCTGAGCAGGTAGAGCACCCCGTCGCGGGCTACCCCGGCCTCGATCGGCGCCAGCTGGCGGGCGAAGCGGCGTCGCACCGTTTCCCGCAGCAGGGTGCGGGCCACCAGGAAGGCCAGCAGGGCGCCGATGCTGGAGGCGAACGACACCAGCAGGGTGCCGAGCCCGACGCCGAACAGCGCCCCGCCGGCCAGGGTGAGCACCGCGGCCCCCGGCAGGGACAGGGCCGCCACCAGCACGTAGAGCAGCAGGTAGGCGCCGGCCACCGGCAGGGGCGCCTGGCGGCGCTGCTCCAGCAGGGCGCCATGGGCCGCCTGCAGGGCCTCCAGGGTGAGCTGGCGGTGCAGGCCCAGCGCGAAGAACAGCACCACCACCAGGGCGATGGCGGCGAGCAGCAGCCACTGGCGCCAGCGGGATCGGGAGAGCGGTGGGTCCATGGGTCGAGCCGTTCCCCCCCACTTACCGCCGAACCGGCGTTTCGGATGGCCCCGGTCCCGGGCGAACGGCCATCCGCTCGCGCCAGTCGCCGGTACGTTCATCAGCAGGGGAGTTCCATGCCCACCCCGGACCGGCCATGGCGTTGGGGCCCATCCAGGTGGTGATACCCGCCCGCGACGAACGCGAGACGATCGGGCTCGTCATCGGCCAGCTGCGCCGCCAGGGACTCGACCGCATCCGGGTGGTCGACAACGGCAGCCGCGATGACACCGCCGCCATCGCCCGCCGGCTGGGGGCGGAGGTGCTGAGCGAACCCCGTCCCGGCTACGGCCGCGCCTGCTGGCGGGGGTGCCTCGCGCTCGCCCCCGACGTGGAGTGGCTGCTGTTCTGCGATGGCGATGGCGGCGACCCGCTCGAGGAGCTGCCCCGCTTCCTGGCGCTGACCGCCGACCACGACCTGCTGCTCGGCGACCGCACTGCCACCGTCGTGGGCCGCGCCTCGCTGACCCCCCTGCAGCGGGGCGGCAACCTGCTGGCCACGACGCTGATCGGCCTGGGCTGGGGCTTCCGCTACCGCGACATGGGGCCGCTGCGGCTGGTGCGGCGCGAGGCCTTCGCGGCGATGGCCCTGCGTGATCGGGGCTACGGCTGGACCCTGGAGATGCAGGTGCGGGCCATCGAGCTGGGCCTGCGCATCCGCGAGGTGCCGATCTCCCATCGCCCGCGCCTGGCCGGCAGCTCGAAGATTTCGGGGCGCTGGGGCGCCAGCCTCCGGGCCGGATGGGTGATCCTCACCACCCTGGGCCTGCTCTGGCTGCGGCGCCCCCTGTGGCGAGGGCCGCTGTGATGGCGATGACGTCCTGGCTGCGGCGCCTGCAGCTGCCGGCCAGTGCCCTGCTGCTGATCGGCGGGGCGCTGCTGATGCGGCCCCACGGCGACCTGTTCGACCCCGCCCAGCTGCTGCCGTTCTGGCGGGCGGCCGCGGTGATGGGGCTGGGGTTCGCCCTGTCCTGGTCGCTGCCCACCATCCCCCGGGCCCTGTTCTGGGCCGTGGCGGTGCTG
>CAZBMT010000553.1:0-1539 GCA_964492645.1 uncultured Cyanobium sp.
CATCGATGCCGGCTACGTGCGGGTGAACGGCGCCACGGGACGGGCCAAGACCCCCCTGCGCCATGGCGACAGCGTGGAGCTGTGGATGCCGCCACCGGAGCCGCTGCCCTACCTGGTGGCACAGGCGATGGCCCTCGATGTGCTCTTCGAGGACGAGCACCTGATCGTGCTCAACAAGCCCGCCGGCCTCACCGTGCACCCGGCGCCGGGCAACAGGGACGGCACCCTGGTGAACGGCCTGCTGCACCACTGCCCGGACCTGCCGGGCATCGGCGGCGAGCTGCGGCCGGGGATCGTGCACCGGCTCGACAAGGACACCACCGGCTGCATCGTGGTGGCCAAGAGCCAGGAGGCCCTGGTGAAGCTGCAGGTGCAGATCCAGAAGCGCATCGCCTCGCGGGAATACCTGGCGGTGGTGCACGGCCGGCCCGCGGCGGACAGCGGCACGATCGTGGGCGCCATCGGCCGCCATCCGGCCGATCGCAAGAAGTACGCCGTGGTGACGGACAGCACCGGTCGCCATGCCTGCACCCACTGGCGCCTGATCGAACCCCTCGGCGACCACGCCCTGCTGCGCTTCAAGCTCGACACGGGACGCACCCACCAGATCCGGGTGCACTGCGCCCACATGGGCCACCCGATCGTGGGGGACGCCACCTACGGCCGCTGCCGCAAGCTGCCGGTGGCGCTTCCCGGCCAGGCCCTGCACGCGGTGCGGCTGGCCCTCGACCACCCGATCAGCGGCGAGCGGCTGGTGTGCGAGGCGCCCCTGCCGGAGGTGTTCGAGAAACTGCTGCTGGCCCTGCGGCGGCGGTCGTTCTGAGGGCGTTGCTGCGGCAGACTTGAAACCCTGGATCCGGGTGTCATGGCCCCGCCGCCGCGTCGGCTGTTCGTCGACCAGTTCTTCGTCGGCTGGGTCTATGGGCCCTGGGTGGTGGCCGGCCTGCTGGTGATCCTGGCGCTGCGACTGCTGCTGGCGGAGGATTTCGACCTGCACAGCCACGCCTGGGGGCTGTTCGGCAACGCCGCGATCTGCTTCTCGATCGGCTGCGTCTGCAAGCTCTCCTGGGCCATGGCGCGGGTCGGCGCCGTGCGCCAGCTGGAGCAGCAGCTGCGCCGGGAGCTGGGCCTGCGCTGATGGCGATGACCCGCTCCCAGCTCGGCCTGGTCGTCACCCTGCCCTGGCTGGCCGCCGGGGTGGTGCTGCTGGCGATGACGCGCATCGAAGGGGAGACCCGTGAAGCCCAGCTGGGGCTGTTCGGCAGTGCCGCCATCTGCTTCTCGATCGGCTGCCTGGCTCGCACCAGCCTGGGTCTGCACGATCTGACGCAGGCCCGCACCGCTGCGCCACCCGCCGGGCCATCGGCCCCGTCCCCGGGTCCGCCCACCGGGGCCCGGGAGCCGTGATCCAACGCCAGGTCCGACGCTCCTCACGGTACTCTGAAGTGATGAACAGGCACTTCAGAGCAGCCGGTGCTGAGTGCGCACTTGTACCAGCAGGGCGTGGCCATCTTGCCACGCCCCATGGCTCCTCCTCCG
>CAZBMT010000554.1:0-1537 GCA_964492645.1 uncultured Cyanobium sp.
CCTGCGCTTCTACACCTCCGCCTCCAGCTGAATGGAGCCCCTCGTCCCCCTGCCGCTGGCGGCGTTGCCGGAGCTGCCCCCGCTGGCCCTGGCGGTGGTGGGCCACGTGGAGATGGTGAGTTTCGTCGGCGTGGAGCATCTGCCGGCGGCCGGCGAGATCCTCCATGCCGACGACTTCTGTGAGCTCCCCGCCGGCGGCGGTGCCGTGGTCGCCGTGCAGATGGCCCGTCTCACAGGGGAGCGGATTCCCTTTTTCACGGCCCTCGGCGACGACGCCCTCGGGCGCCGGGCCGCCGAGGAGCTCGAGGAGCTGGGGCTGGAGCTGCACATCGCCTGGCGGGCGGCCCCGACCCGAAGGGCCATCACCTTCATCGACGCCGTCGGTGAGCGCACGATCACGGTGATCGGCGAGCGGCTGATGCCCAACGCCGCCGATGGACTGCCGTGGCAGCGCCTGGGCCAGACCGACGGCGTGTTCGTCACCGCCACGGATGCCGGCGGGCTGCGGCAGGCACGGCGGGCCAGGGTGCTGGCCGCCACGCCGCGGCTGCGGCTGCCGGTCCTGCGGCAGGCGGGCGTGACCCTTGATGCCCTGATCGGCAGCGCCACCGACCCCGGCGAGGCCTGCCGGAGCGAGGATCTCGATCCGCTGCCCCGGCTGCGCATCGGCACCGAGGCCGAACGGGGCGGGGAGCTTGTGCCCGGCGGCCGCTATGCCGCCGTGCCCCGCACGGACCCGGTGCTGGATGCCTACGGCGCCGGCGACAGCTTCGCCGCCGGGGTCACCACGGCCCTGGCCGCCGGCTGGGATCTGCGGCAGGTCATCAGCCTCGGCGCCCACTGCGGCGCGGCCTGCCTCGATGGCCGCGGGCCCTACGCCTCCCAGCTGCGGCTCAGCCGGCGCTGACCAGCAGCAGCACCCGGTTGCCCTCCGGATCGGCCAGCCAGGCCTCGGCCCCGAAGGGTTCCTGCCGCGGCGGCTCCACCGACACCGCCCTCAGGGCCAGCACCACGGCGAGCCAGTCGTGGAGCACCTGCAGGGGTGGAGCCTCGCCCGCAGGGCGCGAGAAGCAGAGGGCCAGCCGGCCCTCGCCGCGGGGGCGGGGACGACGCCGGGAGGGGGCGTAGATCTCCAGCCGGCGCTCCCCCGGCCCCAGCAGGCGCCAGTGGCTGGAGCTCAATACCCCCTGGGGTTCCGTCCCCAGCAGGGCGGCGTAGAAGGCAGCCGGCCGCTCGGGGTCATCGGCGGCCAGCACCGGGAAGGACGTCGGGATGGCGTGGGGCATCACGGCAGGATCCACGGCTCGCCACCATGGCAGCCGAATGGATTCGCGGTGACCATGGCGGTGCAGGTGCTGAACGAAGCGGAGCGGCGCAAGCTGGACAGCTCCGATGACGCCCTGTTCTATGCCGAACCCCGCTTCGTGCAGCACCTCGACGGCGCCTTCCGGCGCCGGCTGACGGCGCTCTACCGCGAGCGGATCCCCCCCTGCGCGGTGGTGCTGGATCTGATGAGCAGCTGGGTGAGCCACCTGCC
>CAZBMT010000555.1:0-1529 GCA_964492645.1 uncultured Cyanobium sp.
CCCCGCACCAGCACCGGCACCCGCTTGAAGGCCGGGGTGCCGCAGCGGGGGTCGATCACGGCCTTCATGATCACGTTCACCTCCGGATAGAACATCAGCGCCGCCCCCTCGCGGATCTCGCCGGGGATGATCTCCACGCCCTCCAGGGCGCCCGCCTCCCCCTGCACCGTCACCCGCTGGTGGGCCGCCAGGCCGCAGCGGCGCAGGTCGGCGCGGTTCATCAGGATCGTGTGGCGGTGGGGCATGCCCCGGTAGCTGTCGCCCGCCTTGTAGACGACGGTGTTGTGCTGGCCGTAGCTGCGGGCCGTGATCAGGGCCAGCACCAGGCCGGTTTCCCCCGGCCCGAGGCCACCGAAGTGTTCCGGGGCCGGCAGCGTCAGCGCGGGCAGGGGGGTCGGCGCCATCCGGGCCTTGCCGCTGGGGGTGGGGAAGACCGGGCGCTCGAACAGGCGCCCCTCGACGCTGAACTCCTGCCGGGTGGCATCGATGCGGGCGATCGGGCCGTAGCCGGGCACGGTGCGGCCGATCAGGTCCCGCACGTAGGACGGATCCTGCAGCCGCCCCCAGTCGATCGGGTCGGTGCCCATCAGCCGCCGGGCCAGTTCCGCCAGGAAGGCCACCTCGCTGATCAGGTCGGCGCTGCGCAGGTGGGTGGTGCCCGGTTCGTTGAGGCGCACGTAGTTGTTGCCCGATTCGGTGGTGGTGCGGTGCGGCGTCTCGAAGCGGTTGAACACCGGCAGCACCAGGGTCTGGCGGGCGGCCAGGCCGTGGAAATGGCCCTGGTTGGGCTTGGTGGCCAGATACAGGATCGTGTCGATCCGGCCCAGGGCGCGCCTCGCCTCGCCGCTGTCGGGGTTGGCGCCCCAGAGGTTGCCCCCCAGGCACAGCAGGGTGTCGACCCGGCCGGCATCGGCGGCCTCGATCAGGGCACGGGTGTCGTAGCCGGGCACCCGGCTCAGGGGCCGCCCCAGCAGCTGCTCGAGGGCCTGCTGCATCTCCGCCCGCAGCTTGACGGTCACCCCCATCGAGCCGAAGCCCTGGACGTTGGAGTGGCCCCGGATCGGCATGGTGCCGGCGCCGGGCCGGCCCACGTTGCCGCTGAGCAGGGCGGTGTTGGCGATCGCCTGCACGTTGTCGATGCCGTTGGCGTGGTGGGTGATCCCCATCGCCCAGGCGAACACCACGCCCCGGGCCGCGGCGATCACGGCGGCGGCGTGCTCCAGCTCCTGGCGGCTGAGGCCGCAGCTGCTGGTGATGGCGTCCCAGGAGGTGGCCTCCAGCTGCGCCAGCAGCGCCTCCCAGCCTTCGGCGTGAGCGGCCAGGAAGTCGCGTTTCACGGCGCCGGCCTCCAGCAGGGCCTTCTGCAGCCCCAGGAACACGGCCGTGTCGCTGCCCGGCACGGGCTGCAGGAACAGGGAGGCGATCTCCGAGCCCGCCAGCATCGAGCGGATCGGGAAGGCGGGGGAGCCGAACTTGAGCAGCCCCACCTCGATCACCGGGTTGATGACGATCACCGTGCCGCCCCGCTG
>CAZBMT010000556.1:0-1527 GCA_964492645.1 uncultured Cyanobium sp.
CCGCCCGGCCCAGCTGGGTGGCCACCACCTCAGGGTCGCTGCCCCAGGGCGGTCCACCCGGGTTGCCGTGGCACCAGAACAGCCCCAGCAGCCAGCCCCCCGGCGCCAGCAATCGGCACACAGTGGCGATGTAATCGGCGCGGCAGCCCGGATCGATGGCGCAGAAGCAGGTGTGCTCCACGATCCCCGTGAGGCTTCCGGGCGCCAGGCCCGCCGCCTCCAGGGCCTGCCGGTCGAACAGGTCGGCCTGCAGCCAGCGCAGGCCGGGCCGCTCGTCGCCATGCCGCGTCCTCGCTTCGGCCACCGCCTCGCCGCTGAAATCCAGGCCGATGGCGTCGAAGCCGAGCTCTTCGAGCAGGGCGGCCTCATGGCCGCGGCCGCAGCCCGGCACCAGCACCCGGCCCGGGGGCCGGGGGGCGAGCGGATGGCTGCGCAGGAAGCGCTCCAGGGGCGGAGCCGGCCGGCCCAGCTCCCAGCCGTCGGCACCGTCCCGGTAGCGCTGGTCCCAGTGGCCCGGCTCAGCGGTGGAGGCCGGCGTGGAGGGGTTCATCGCTCCAGCATGGCCCTCCCGCGCCGGGTGTCTCCCTAGCCTGGCCGGATGCGCCTGCTGCACACCTCCGACTGGCACCTGGGCCGCAGTTTCCACGGCGCCTCGCTGCTGGAGGAGCAGGAGGCGGCGATCGAGCGGATCGCCGAACTGGCCCGCGAGCACGCCGTCGATGCGGTGCTGATCGCCGGCGACCTCTACGACCGGGCCATCCCGCCGGCCGAGGCGGTGGACCTCTTCAACCGGGCCCTGGCCCGGCTGAGCCGCGATGGCACCGCCGTGGTGGCCATCGCCGGCAACCACGATTCCCATGTGCGGGTGTCGGTGTACGACCCGCTGCTCTCGGTCTTCGGGGTGACGGTGCGCGGCGACGTGGGCAGGGCCAGCGAGCCGGTGCTGGTGACGCCCCGGGACGGCGGCGCTTCGGTGGCCATCTATCCGCTGCCCTACCTGGAGCCGGCGGTGGTCGGGCCGGCCCTGGCCGGGGCACCGGTGCGCCTGCGCCACGAGGAGGTGACCCGGCTGGCCATCGAGCGCATCCACGCCGACCGCCGGCAACGGCCGCCCTGTCGTTCGGTGCTGGTGGCCCACACCTTCGTGGCCGGCGGCGAGACGTCGGAGTCGGAGCGGGAGCTCACCATCGGCAACGTCGACCGGGTGAACGTGGCGGCCTTCGAGGGCTTCGATTACGTGGCCCTGGGTCACCTGCACGCCTCCCAGCAGCTGGACGGCCCCCGGGTGGCCTATTCGGGCACCCCCCTGGCCTATTCCTTCTCCGAGGAGCGGCACGTCAAGTCGGTGCGGATCGTGGAGCTGGCCGCCGACGGTACGCCCAGCGTGGAGGTGGTGCCCCTGGGGGTGGGCCGGCGCCTTTGCACCCTGCGGGGCCCCATCGACGAGCTCTGCTCAGACCCGGCCCACGCCGACGCCAGCGAGGCGCGGGTGCGGGCGATCCTCACCGACGGGGACCTGCCCCTGCA
>CAZBMT010000557.1:0-1513 GCA_964492645.1 uncultured Cyanobium sp.
TCTGGCCAGCCGGGACCGGGACCTGCGCCCTCCCTGGCGGTGATCGGAGCGGGGGTGGCCGGATGCGCCCTGGCCGCAGTGCTGCGGCGCGGTGGCTGGGGGGGGTCGATCGTCCTGCTGGAGGCGGGCCGGGGCCCCGGTGGCCGGGCCGCCACCCGCCGCTCACGCCACGACCCCGGCTGGCAGATCGACCACGGGGCGCCGCTGTTCAACCTGCTCGATGGCCCCGAACCGGATCTGGTGGCGCCCCTGCTGGCGGGGGGCTGGATCGAGCCCTGGCGGGAGCCGGCGGCCGTGCTGGACAACGAAGGGGGCCTGGGGCCGGCCGAAGCGGATCCCCTGCTGCGCGGCCGTCTCTACCGGGGCCGGCGGGGCATGGACGACCTCGCCCGGGGTCTGCTGGCCCTGGCGGCGGCGTCAGGATCCCCCGGAACTCTCGATGGCAGCTACGGCACCCTGGTGCGCCGCCTGGAGGCCCGGCCCGGCGGGGGCTGGCGCCTGGCCGACGCCACCGGGGCCGTGCTGGGGGAGGCCGACTGGCTGGTGCTGACCGGCACCCTGCTGGCCCATCCCCGGGCCCTCGAGCGGTTTGGCTGGCCCCAGGTGCCGCTGCAGCAGGCGTCGCGTGGCCTGGGTGACGCCGAACTGGAGGCCGCCCTGGCGGCCATCGCCAGCATGGATCTGGAGGAGCGCACCAACCTGATGCTGACCATCGCGCCCACCGCCGCCGCCCGCTGGCTGGCCCTGCCCTTCCGATTGCTGGGCTTTGACGGCGCCGCCCAGCGTCGCTGGGGGCTTCGGCGGCTGTCGATCCAGCCCCTGGCCGATGGCCGCTGCGCCGTCGTGGCCCATGGGGTTCCGCAGGAGCCCGATGACGCCGTGGCGATCACCGCGCTGGAGGCGGCCGTCGCCGCTGCCCTGGCCCCCTGGCTTGGGCAGCGGCCCGGCGGTGGCGAGGCGTTGGCGGGGGTGGAGCGGCGTCAGCTGATGCGCTGGGGGGCCGCCTTCCCCGCTGGCGGGGGCCTGCCGGCCGACGCCATGGTCTGCCCCCGCACCCGGGTGGCCTTCTGCGGCGATTTCGTCACCGGGCCAGGCTTCGGCCGGATCGAGGGGGCCCTGCGCAGTGCCCAGGCCCTGGCGGGCCGGTTGCTGGCCCTGGTGCTGCTGCTCTGCCTCGCCCTGGGAAGCCCGGCACCGGCGACGGCCGCGGGCACGTCCATCCACTACAGCTGCGACGGCGACCCGCTGCTGGCGACCAGCGATAACGGGGCCGTGGATGCCCCGGGGATCCCCAACACCGCTGACGGCACGGTGCCCGGCGCCACGGTGCTGCTGGAATGGCGCGGCCTGCGGCTGCAGCTGCCGCGCACCAACAACGCCGGCCCGCCCAGCTACACCGACGGGATCTGGTGGTGGAGCCTGGAGGATCCGTCCCAGCCCCGCTTCCTGCACCGGCGCGGCGCCATCGAGAGCTTCAGCTGCCAGGCAGTTCCCGCCGCAGGGCCGCCAGCCG
>CAZBMT010000558.1:0-1512 GCA_964492645.1 uncultured Cyanobium sp.
TCCTGCTCACGGTGATGGAGCACCACAGCAACCTGGTGCCCTGGCAGCTGCTGGCGGCCCGCACGGGTTGCGTGCTGCGCCATGCGGGCGTCACCGAGAGCGGCGAGCTGGACCTGGAGGACCTGAAGACGAAGCTCAGCGACCGCACCAGGCTGGTGAGCCTGGTGCACGTGAGCAACACCCTGGGCTGCCTCAATCCGATCGAGGCGGTGGCTGAGCTGGCCCATGGGGCCGGTGCGCTGCTCCTGGTGGATGCCTGCCAGAGCCTGCCCCACAAGCCGGTGGACGTGGCCGCCCTGGGGGCCGATTTCCTGGTGGGTTCCTCCCACAAGCTGTGCGGCCCGACGGGCATGGGCTTCCTCTGGGCCCGCGAAGCGCTGCTGGAGGCGATGCCGCCGTTCCTGGGCGGAGGCGAGATGATCCAGGACGTGCACCTGCAGAGCAGCACCTGGGCGGATCTGCCCCACAAATTCGAAGCCGGCACACCGGCGATCGGTGAGGCGATCGGCATGGGCGCCGCCATCGATTACCTGCAGAACCTGGGCATGGAGCGCATCCACGCCTGGGAGCAACAGCTCACCCAGCGTCTGTTCGAGCGGCTGCAGGCCATCGACGGCGTGCGGATCCTTGGCCCCACGCCCGAGCAGCAGCCCGATCGGGCTGCGTTGGCGGCGTTCAGCGTGGAGGGTCTGCACGCCAACGACATCGCCGCCCTGCTGGATTCGGCGGGGATCTGCATCCGCAGCGGCCACCACTGCACCCAGCCCCTGCACCGCCACTACGGCCTGTCCGGCACCGCCCGCGCCAGCCTCGGCTTCACCACCACTCCCGAGGAGATCGACCGCTTCGCCGAGGAGCTGGAAGGCGCGATCGGCTTCCTGAGGGAGCACAGCTGAGGGGGGCGGGCCCGTGAGCCTGCTGCTGGCGGCCCTTGAAGGGTTGGCGGCGCTGGAGGTGGTGGCGGCGATCGTGATCGACCTGTCGGAGCAGCGGCTGCGAGTCCTCGATGCCAGCGGCGCCACGATCTACTCCGCCCTGGTGTCGACGGGGCTGCCGGCGTCGCCCACCCCCACCGGCCGTTTCGTGATCGGCAGCAAGTACGCCGCCACCTCCCTGGTGGGTGCCGACTACCGCACCCCGGTGGTGCCCAATGTGATGTGCCTGACCGGCGGCGGACTGCGGCCCGATGCCATCTGCCTGCATCCGGCCCCGTGGCAGGACGCCGCCCGCCAGTGCTACGGGGTGCGCCGCAGCCATGGCTGCATCCGCACCAGCCAGGCGACGGCGAAGTGGCTGTTCGCCCGCACGGCGGTGGGCACGCCGGTGACGATTCAGGAGTGAGGGATGGGGACTGATTGCATCACGGAGCCGTGATGCAGTCGGCGCCTGGCTCATCGATGGGCCATCATGTAGTGATGGTTGAGGTTCTCGGTGACGTTCATGCGGGGGCGTTGCTGCATGGGCGGCGGCATAGACGCAGTGGTGCGTGCATCACGGAACCGCTGATTTAGT
>CAZBMT010000559.1:0-1505 GCA_964492645.1 uncultured Cyanobium sp.
TGCCACCGCATCGACGATGCCACCGGCTTCGGGCCCCTGCTGGCCGCGGCGCCCGCCTCCGGCGACGACCAGCCCTGGCCGGAGCTGGCCGGGGACGATCCCTGCTTCATCTACTTCACCTCCGGCAGCACCGGCCGGCCGAAGGGCGTCACCCACAGCCGGGCCAGCTTCGCCGCCGTGCTCACCTCCCTGATCCAGGCGATCGAACTGAATCGGGGCGAGGAGGTGCTGGCCGGCAGCTCCCTGGCCCACATCGCCTCCAGCGCCCTCGTCCTGGCGGCCCTGGCCGCCGGCGCCTCCGCCGCGATCGCCAGTCGCATCGATGCGGCCACCGTCGAAACCCTGCTGCGGCGCCACCGGCCCTCGGTGCTGCTGATGCTGCCCGCCGCCCTGTTCGAGCTGCTGCGCGATGCGCGTCTCCAGGCCACGGATCTGGGATCGGTGCGCCTCTGCCTCAGCGGTGGCGACAAGGTGCCCCACCAGCTGCAGGAGGAGTTCCGCCAGGCGGCCGGCTTCAGCATCGACGAATGCTTCGGCATGACCGAGATCGGCTACACCACCCTTGCGCCGCCGTCGGGCCCGAACCGGATCGGTTCGGTGGGCCGGCTCTGCCCGGGCTTCAAAGCCAGCCTGCGCCACGAGGACGGCACCGAGGTGGCCGAGGGCGAGGAGGGCCGCCTCTGGATCCAGTCCCCCTCGTGCATGGTGGGCTACTGGGACAACCCCCGGGCCACCGCCGAGACGATCCAGCAGGGCTGGCTGGACAGCGGCGATGAGATGCGCGTCGACGCCGACGGGTTCTTCTGGTTCTGCGGCCGCCGCAAGCAGATCATCGTGCACGACAGCTCCAACATCTGCCCCCAGGAGGTGGAGGAGGCGCTCTCGGAGCATCCGGCCGTGGATCTGGTGGGGGTGATCGGCATCCAGGACCCGGTGCACGGCGAGAACGTGCTGGCCTACGTCTCCCTGCGGCCCGGCCAGCCCGCCCCCAGCGAAGCCGACCTGATCGCCTTCGCCCGGGCCCGGGTGGGCTACAAGGCGCCGGAGGAGATCCGCGTGCTGCCCGAGCTGCCCCTCACCCCCGTGGGCAAGACCGACCGGCTGGCCCTGCGGCAGCTGGCGGCGGACGGGCTGCATGCCCCCTGAGCCCCAGCCTTCAGAAGATCCCCAGGGTCTTCTTCTTGCAGTAACCCGCCCCGATGTTCATCCAGCCCGATGGACACGGTCTGCCGTCGGTGGGGGCCACCAGTCCAGCGGCCAGAGCAAGGGGTCGTGACCGCACGGCATGCACCACCAGAGTCCCAACGCCAGGTGGGTCGACCTGCGGCGACCATCCATCGCTCCCACCACAGGGAGGGTGTCCAGCAGCCGATCCATGGCGCCGAGCAAAGGCCTCGCCGGGCGCCCTCGAAGAGACCGCAATCGCGCTGGGCCAGCTTCCCCGCCGTGCTTTCCTCGCTGATCCAGGCCACCGAAGCGGGCGGGCCAGGAGGTGCTGGCCTGCG
>CAZBMT010000560.1:0-1503 GCA_964492645.1 uncultured Cyanobium sp.
CTCGATCCTCGGCGACCCCCGGCGCGCCGACATGAAGGACATCCTCACCGTCGAGGCTGAACCACTCGCTCACCGCCTCGGCGAGCACCGACGGGGCGAAGGGGCGGAACGACTCCCGGCGCTTGATCTTGAGGTTGAGGATGTCCTTCATGTCGGCGCGCCGGGGGTCGCCGAGGATCGAGCGGTGGCCCAGCGCCCGGGGGCCCCATTCCATGCGGCCGTCGAACCAGCCGATCACCAGCCCCTCGGCGATCGCCGCCGCCACCTGCCGGCACAGGGCCCCCTCCTCCGGCCGCTCCAGGCTGCATCCGGCCTGCTCGAGGGCCTCCCGGGTGTCCGCTCTTGCCAGCAGATCCTCCACCTCGCCGGGGGCCGGCTGGCTGCCCAGGTAGGCATGGCGCATCGGCGTGGAACGGGGCTTGCCCAGGCCGTGCCAGACCTCGAGGGCGGCGCCGAGGGCGCCCCCCGCATCGCCTGCGGCCGCCTGGACGTAGACGCGTCGGAAGGGGGTGGCCAGGGTCACCTTGCCGTTGGCCACCGAGTTGGCGCCGCAGCCGCCGGCGATGCAGAGCCGGTCGCTGGGGTGGGTGCGGTGCAGGGCCCGCAGCAGGTGGAAGAAGGCCTCCTCGTACATCGCCTGGGCCGAGCGGGCGATGTCCATGTGGTGCTGCTCCAGCGGCTGATCCGGCCGGCGGGCGGGGCCGAGAAGGGCTTCCAGCTCCGGACTCCAGTGACTGCCCACCACAGGCGCGCCGTTGCTCCACTGGTGGGGCAGCTTCTGGGTGGCGTGGAGGAAGTAGCGCAGATCCAGGCGGTAGGTGCCGTCGTCCTGCAGCCGCACGATGCGGCGCATCGCCTCCATCCGGGTGGGCTGGCCGTAGGGCGCCAGGCCCATCACCTTGTACTCATCGCCGTAGTTGGGGAAGCCCAGGTACTGGGTGATCGCCGTGTAGAAGGCGCCGAGGGAATGGGGGAACCAGATCTGGCCGTCGAGGCTGAGCCGGTTGCCCTGACCATGCCCCCAGGCCCCGCTGGCGAAGTCGCCGAAGCCATCCACCGAGATCACCGCCGCCTCCTCGAAGGGGGAGGCGAAGAAGGCTGAGGCCAGGTGGGCGCGGTGGTGCTCGACGAAGTGCAGCTGGGCCCGGATCGCCGCTCCGGGGAAGGACTGGGCCAGCTGCTGGCCCAGATCGGCCCGTTCCCGCTTGTTGCGCCAGCGGGCGAGGAGGAAACGGGGGTCGGGGCGGTGCCCCAGGGTGTAGGCCACCTTGCGCCAGCGGTGGGCCCCTGGCTGGGAATTGATGGCGACGTGGTCGAGGTCGGCTGGCCCGACACCGGCATCGGCCAGGCACCAGGCGATGGCCTGAGAAGGGAAACCGGCCCAGTGCTTGATGCGCCTGAAGCGCTCCTCCTCGGCGGCGGCGACGATCTTCCCGTCCCGCACCAGGGCGGCGGCCGCATCGGCATGGAAGGCATTGATGCCCAGGATGAGCGTCATGGAGC
>CAZBMT010000561.1:0-1501 GCA_964492645.1 uncultured Cyanobium sp.
GCCGGGGTGGTGCTGCTGGCGATGACGCGCCTTCAGGGCGAGACCCGCGAGGCGCAGCTGGGCCTGTTCGGCAGTGCGGCGATCTGCTTCTCGATCGGCTGCCTGGCCCGCACCAGCCTGGGTCTCCACGATCTGACGCAGGCCCCGGGCACGGCCCCCCCACCGGCCGCGCCACGGTCGGTGCCACCCGGGCCAGCCCCCGGGACCCGGCAGCCGTGATCCGGCGTCAGCTGCGACGCTGCCTGGCCCCGGTCCTGGGCCTGGCGCTGGCGGCGCCGCTGGCCCGGGCCTGGGGCCAGGAGCTGATCGCCGCCCCCCGGCCCCGGCGCCTGCCGCCCCCCTCCCCGGCGCTGCTGCGCAGCCTCCAGGGGTTCCAGGACGACCTCGAGCGCCTCGATCGCAGCCTGCTGCCCCCCGCCCCCGACGACGAGGGCGCCCGGGAACCGGCGGCCGGCCTGCCCGGTGAGCCGGATCCGCCCCTGGCGGCGCCGGCGGCCACGGCCCTGCCCCAGGAGCCCGAGGCGGTGCGGATCGGGCGGCTGCAGCGGCTCAGCCTGGCCGAGGCCCTGGCGGTGGCCGTGCGCAACGACCCCGATCTGGCCGCCGCCGTGCTCGAGGTGCGCCAAGGTCAGGACCTGGCCGGCTCGGCCCGGGGGCGCCGCTGGCCGGAGCTGGGCCTCAACCTGGCCGGCGGCTTCAGCCAGCAGCGCTCCTACAGCCAGGTGTGGACAGACAACGCCGGCATCTATCCGGCGGGTTCCCCCTTCCTGGTCCGCAACCGGGGCTGGAATGTGGTGCAGTCCAACGTGGGGGCGGCGGCCGCCCGGGTGGAGCTGGCCTGGGAACTGCTCAGCCCCTACCGGGCCGCCGCCATCGCCGAGGCCGATGACGGCCTGCGGGCCTCCCGCCAGCGCTATGCCGACCGGCTGCGCCAGCTGCAGCTGGATGTGAGCATCGCCTACTACGGCCTGCAGCTCGCCGACCAGCTGCTGCGCATCCGCCGGGCCGTCGTCGAGAGCGACACGGTGGTGCGCGACCAGGTGGCGGCCCTCCAGGAGGGGGGGCTGGTGCCGCGGCTCGACCGGCTCCGCGCCGAGGCGGCCCTGCAGCAGAGCCGCTACCGCTTCGAGCAGGCGGAGGCCCTGCAGCTGAGCCGCCAGCGCCAGCTCAGCAACCTCATCAACGTGCCCTTCGACGTCAGCCTGCGGGCCAGCGATGCGGTGCGGCTGCAGCCCCCCTGGCCCCTCGATCTGGAGCAGACGATCGTGCGCGGCTGGCGGGACAATCCCCAGCTGCGGGCCCTGCAGGCCGCCCGCGACGCCCTGCTGCGCCAGGCCGACCGACGCGCCGCCGAGCTGCTGCCCAGCCTGCGTCTGGTGGCCAGCGGCGGCTATGGCCAGGGGCTGATCACCCAGCCGGTGATTGAGCTGGAGGGCTGCTGCAGCTCGGCCCTGATCCCCCAGCTGCTCAGCCAGCGCTCCGACTGGGCGGCGGGCCTGCA